>CAJBMJ010000146.1 GCA_903954045.1 uncultured beta proteobacterium
CATTGAAACCCAGGCGGGTGACGTGTCGGCATTCGTGCCTACCAACGTAATTTCGATTACCGACGGCCAGATCTTCCTGGAAACTTCGCTGTTCAACGCTGGTGTGCGTCCTGCGATTAACGCCGGTATCTCGGTGTCCCGCGTTGGAAGCGCTGCCCAGACCAAGGTTGTTAAAGGTCAGTCCGGTGGTATTCGTAACGACTTGGCTCAGTACCGTGAATTGGCAGCGTTCGCCCAGTTCGCTTCTGACCTTGACGAAGCTACCCGCAAACAACTTGACCGCGGTGCCCGCGTGACCGAGTTGCTCAAGCAGAAACAGTACAGCCCGCTTTCTATCAGTCTGATGAGTGCTTCTTTGTTCGCCGTGAACAAGGGCTTTATGGACGACATCGAAGTCAAGAAAATCTTGTCATTCGAGCACGGCCTGCATTCGTATCTCAAAGACAAGCACGCAGCTTTGTTGTCCAAGGTTGAAACCAGCCAGGCACTAGACAAAGACGCTGAGGCGGAATTGACTGCTGCTGTGGCTGCGTTCAAGAAATCTTTTGCTTGATTTCCACCTGATCACAAGGAGCCTCTGATGGCAGCAGGTAAGGAACTACGCACCAAGATCAAATCGGTGGAAAACACCAAGAAGATCACCAAGGCCATGGAAATGATCTCGGTCTCCAAAATGCGCAAGGCGCAGGAGCGTATGCGCGCTGCCCGCCCCTACAGCAACAAGATTCGGGACATTGCCACCAATCTGGGTAAAGCCAATCCTGAGTATGTCCACGCCTTCATGAAGACCAATGACGCCAAGTCAGTGGGTCTGATTGTGGTGACGACAGACAAAGGTTTGTGCGGTGGCCTCAACACCAATCTTCTGCGTCAGGTCACGACCAAGTTGCGTGAAACGCAGTCGTCTGGCAAGACAACGCAGGCAGTGGCAATCGGAAACAAAGGTTTGGGCTTCCTGAATCGTGTGGGCGCCAAAGTGGTGTCACAGGCCACCCATTTGGGCGACAAACCGCATCTGGATAAGCTTATTGGACCGGTGAAGGTGTTGCTCGACGCCTATGTCAAAGGCGAAGTCAGTTCCGTGCACATTTGCTACAACAAGTTTGTCAGCACCATGAAGCAGGATCCCGTGGTGGAGCAGTTGCTGCCTCTGTCTGCAAGCAAAATGCAGGCCGAGAGCAAGGCAGCTGGTGATAGCCACGCTTGGGATTACATCTACGAACCCGACGCGCAGTCTGTTGTGGACGAGTTGCTGGTGCGTTATGCCGAGGCGCTGGTTTTCCAGGCGTTGGCAGAAAACATGGCCTCTGAACATGCAGCACGCATGGTTGCGATGAAAGCCGCAACTGACAATGCCGGTAACGTCATTGCCGAACTCAAGCTGATTTACAACAAGACCCGTCAGGCCGCGATTACCAAAGAGCTGTCTGAAATTGTGTCTGGTGCAGCCGCCATCAGCGGCTAAGCGAATTCAAAATTATTGGAGCGAAAAATGCAAGCCCAAGGAAAAATTGTTCAATGTATCGGCGCGGTGGTGGACGTAGAGTTTCCCCGTGACAAGATGCCCCGCGTGTATGACGCGCTCAAGATGGAAGGCTCCCCGCTGACCCTCGAAGTTCAACAGCAATTGGGTGACGGCATTGTGCGTACCATTGCATTGGGCTCCTCCGACGGTCTGCGACGTGGTTTGGTGGTTTTCAACACGGGTGCACAAATTACGGTGCCTGTGGGCAAAGCCACACTGGGCCGCATCATGGACGTGCTGGGCACACCCATCGATGAGCGTGGACCTGTGAGCCAGGAGCAGACTGCTTCCATTCACCGCAAAGCCCCGGCTTACGACGAATTGAGTCCTTCGCAAGAACTGCTGGAAACCGGCATCAAGGTGATTGATCTGGTTTGCCCGTTCGCCAAGGGCGGCAAGGTCGGTCTGTTCGGTGGCGCTGGCGTGGGCAAGACCGTGAACATGATGGAACTCATTAACAACATCGCCAAGGCACACAGCGGCTTGTCCGTGTTTGCCGGTGTGGGTGAGCGTACCCGTGAAGGTAACGACTTCTACCACGAGATGGCTGACTCCGGCGTTGTGAACCTGGACAAGCTCGAAGAGTCCAAGGTAGCCATGGTCTACGGCCAGATGAATGAGCCCCCAGGCAACCGTCTGCGCGTAGCCCTGACCGGTCTGACCATCGCCGAATCTTTCCGTGACGAAGGTAAGGATGTGCTGTTCTTCGTGGACAACATCTACCGCTACACACTGGCCGGTACCGAAGTGTCCGCGCTGTTGGGTCGTATGCCTTCTGCCGTGGGTTACCAGCCTACACTGGCCGAAGAGATGGGCCGTCTGCAAGAGCGTATTACCTCTACCAAGGTGGGCTCCATCACTTCCATCCAGGCCGTTTACGTGCCAGCCGATGACTTGACCGACCCTTCTCCTGCGACAACTTTCGCTCACTTGGACTCCACCGTGGTGTTGTCCCGTGATATCGCTTCGCTGGGCATCTATCCTGCTGTGGACCCGCTGGACTCCACCAGTCGCCAGCTCGATCCGCTGGTTGTTGGAGCTGACCACTACGAAACAGCCCGTGCTGTTCAGGGTACGCTGCAACGCTACCGCGAACTGCGCGACATCATTGCGATTATGGGTATGGATGACTTGGCTCCTGAAGACAAGTTGGCCGTGGCCCGTGCCCGTAAGATTCAGCGTTTCCTGAGCCAGCCTTTCCACGTTGCTGAAGTGTTCACCGGAAGCCCTGGCAAGTACGTTTCCTTGGCAGAGACCATTCGCGGCTTCAAGATGATTGTGGGCGGCGAGTGCGATCACCTGCCAGAGCAGGCCTTCTACATGGTCGGCACCATTGACGAAGCCTTTGAAAAAGCTAAAAAGATCTGATTGGCGGTAAACAATGAACACCATCCGCGTTGATGTTGTCAGTGCTGAAGAGTCCATCTTCTCCGGCGAAGCACGCTTTGTAGCGCTTCCTGGTGAGGCTGGTGAACTCGGCATCTATCCTCGCCATACTCCGTTGATCACGCGCATCAAGCCTGGCTCGGTGCGCATTGAAAAAGCCGATGGAAGCGAAGAGTTTGTGTTTGTGGCTGGTGGTATTCTGGAAGTGCAACCCAACTGTGTAACCGTGTTGTCTGACACGGCCATTCGCGGCAAGGATCTGGACGACGAGAAAGCCAATGAAGCCAAGGTGGCCGCTGAAGAGGCTGTCAAGAACGCCAAAACTGAGCTCGATTTGGCCAAAGCCACATCCGAACTCGCAATGATGGCGGCGCAGATTTCTGCTTTGCGCAAATACCGCCAAAGAAAATAATCTGTCTTACCAATACTTAGAGACCGCCTTGAGCGGTCTTTTTGTTTTTGGAAGGCTAAACCGAGCACAATAGCGATCCTTTGATAAGCTTTCAATAGATGCCTAAAGCTCGCAAGATTGCGGCTCATTTGAGCAGCACACCCGATGACATTGAATCGGCTTTTTATGAAGCCTTGCACAGTGGAGACATCGAGCGCCTCATGGCCTGCTGGGCAGACGAGGACGATATCTTCTGTATTCAACCTGGTGGACCTCGGCTGGTTGGATTGGGCGCGATTCGGGCCGCGTTCGAGTCACTGTTTGCTCAGGGCGGATCAGTTCGGGTTAAACCCGAACACATACGCCGAAACATGATTATGGCAAGTTCCGTCCACAACGTCATCGAAAAAGTAGATGTGTTGACACAGGAAGGTCCTGCTGTTGCCTACGTGCTGGCCACCAATGTTTACCATAAGACCCCTCAGGGTTGGCGCCTGGTGTTGCACCATGCGAGTCCAGGCTCAAGCAGTGAGACCCAGGAAGTGCACCACGCGCCCCAAGTCTTGCATTGACCCAATGAAGTATCAGGCGCCTAAATGGTTACCTGGAGGAAACCTTCAGACCATCTGGCCTGCACTCTATTCGCGTCGGGTGCATGGCTCAAAACCCAAATACAAAAGAGAACGCTGGAGCACGCCAGACGCAGACTTCGTAGACGTTGATTTCGCCGTCGGGTTAGAAGTAATGTCCCAGCGCCCCTTGTTGGTGATGTTTCACGGACTCGAAGGCTCATCACGAAGCCACTATGCTGAGGCGTTCGCCGATTGGGCACAAGAACATGAGGTGGCATTTGCAGTCCCCCATTTCCGCGGCTGTAGTGGGGAAATCAACCTCGCGCCACGGGCATACCACTCTGGCGATTTTGAAGAGATCGGCTGGATATTGCAAAAGATGCGCCTGCGACATGCGGGACCTATTTTTGCTGTGGGCGTATCGCTTGGGGGAAATGCCTTGTTGCGTTGGGCGCAAGAGATGGGGGCGGCAGCCACTGAAACAGTGAGCGCCATTGCTGCTGTGTCTTCACCTGTAGACCTTGCTGCCGGAGGGTACGCCATTGGCCGTGGCTTCAATCGATTGATATACACACGCATGTTTTTAAATTCCATGAAGCCCAAAGCCCTGCGCAAATGGGACCAGCACCCCAATTTGTTTGACAAAAAGGCACTGAATGCCGCGAAGACACTTTACGACTTCGACAACATCTTTACAGCACCGCTGCACGGATTCAAAAGCACAGAGGATTACTGGAGCCGTGCGTCTGCAAAGCCCAAACTGCAGCAAATACAAGTTCCAGCGCTGATTCTCAATGCGCTCAACGACCCGTTCGTACCAGCTTGGTGTTTGCCGTCTTCATCCGAAGTTGGTAAGCACGTGGTGCTATGGCAGCCGCAGCATGGTGGCCATGTCGGATTTGCACATGGCCGCTGGCCGGGAAACTTGCGCAGCATGCCAGATACGGTTGGCGCCTGGCTATTGCAACACCAAATAGGGCATTTCCATGGATGACATTGTTCAGCAAGCCATGATCAAGTGGCCGCATGTCCCCCACTGTTTTGGCTGGTTGGGTTTGGATACACGGGGCAACTGGTATTTGCGTGACGATGCAGCCCAACACGCAGGCGCCTTTGCAAGTGGAATTCCCGGCGCCAAGGGAAGCCTGCTGCGCCATGAAAAACTGATTGAGTTCATCCAGCGCAACTATGCTGCTGACGATAGCGGGCAGTGGTATTTCCAAAATGGCCCGCAACGGGTATACGTCGAACTACAGGCAACTCCCTGGATTTGGCGCGTGGACGAGGATGGTGGCATTACCGCCCATAGTGAGGTTAAGGCGCGGTACCTTGCCTGCCTGATGGACGAGTATGGCTGGCTTTATCTTCAGACAAGCTTGGGCTTCGGACTCATCCACACACAGGATGTAGGACAAGCCGCAAAAGCTATTGAAAATGCCGTTTGGACGGTCCAGGACGTGGTCCGCGCTGATTTGCCGGATCGCTACAAGTACGCTTGCAGCCCGCAGGCCATCGAACTTTCAGCACCTACAAAAAAACCGACTGGGTAGTCGGTTTGTGAGAACTTTGAGTCCAGGTAACTGATTTACTTCGCTGGTTCAGGCTTCTTGGGATCTTCAAATTTGGCACCACCGGCATTGGCCATGTACACCACTGCAAGAGCCACTTCATACTCCGAATGGTCTCCGCCGGCCTGTGGGCCCATTGCGTTTTTGCCCTTGACTGCGGAGTTCACAAGAGCTTCAAAACCGGTTTTGATGCGTGGCCCCCAGGCGGCAGCATCGCCAAACTTGGGTGCGCCAGCTACACCAGCCGTATGGCATGCTCCACACTGCGCTTTAAAAACCTGCTCACCACTTTTCATTTCTCGGTTACCGCTACCAACTTCAACCAAGCCGACTTTTTGAATGCGCTGGCCAACCGCTTTCTCGGTCATAGGTGCAGTGGAGGCGGCCTGCTTCATAGACGTGGCGCTGTACACCAAACTGCCAATCACGGCAAAAGGGAGCAGATACGAAAACAGAACCGTAACAATCAATTGCTTGGGGCCTTTGTTTGCAGTGCTGTGGTCGCTCATGGTGTCCTCGTGATTCTGGGTGCGGTAGGGAACCGGGATTATAGCGATGGCCTTTTGCAATGCCCCTTACAATAAAGCCTTCTGTTTGCGGCTGTAGCTCAGTGGATAGAGTATTGGCCTCCGAAGCCAAGGGTCGTGGGTTCGATCCCCGCCAGCCGCACCAATCTAGCGTTTCTTAACGTCTCGCATCCTCTCAAAGCCCGCTCTGGCTATAGCTACAGCGGGTTTTTTGTTGTCTAGCGTCATCTCAGGCGGTAATATGACATACCAGCAAATTGATGGTACCAATGATGGTAGCTACCAAAGCTGGTATGTGACATACCAGCAAACCCGAGACTCGCAATGGCACTTACCGACACATTTGTGAAAAACATCAAACCTAAAGGTGGTGGGGCTGGCGAGAAGTACGCCGATGGTGGGAACATGTATTTACTGGTCAGCTCCACCGGCAAGTACTGGCGAATGAATTACCGGTTTACTGGCAAACAGAAAACACTGGCGCTGGGTGTCTACCCTGCCGTGTCGCTGGCTGAAGCAAGGAAGCGGCGGGAGAAGGCCCGAGAGCAGTTGGCAAGCGACATCGACCCCAGCACAGCGAAGCGAGAGGACAGGCAGGCTAAGGCAGACCTGGCTGCCAACACCTTTGAACTGGTCGCCCGCACATGGCTCAAGAAGACGGCCGTCAAAAGAAAGGCTGTAACTCAAGACCGCATCACTACCCTTTTGGAGCATGACGTTTTCCCCTTCATTGGCGGACTACCCATTCATACCATTGGGCCGCGAGACGTTCTAGACAAGGCAGTGCGCAAGATAGAGGCGCGTGGCTCAATAGACACGGCACACCGTGCAAAGCAGATATGCGGACAGATATTCCGATATGCAGTTGCCGTAGGGCTGGCGGAGCGCGATGTAACCGCAGACCTGCGTGGCGCACTGGCAGAGATTCCAAAATCACACTTCGCAGCAATTACTGAGCCAAAGCAAGCTGGAGCTCTGATGCGCTCCATATTCACCTACGAAGGTCATCCATGCACCGTGGCAGCGCTCAAACTCTCGCCATTAGTGTTTGTCAGGCCCGGAGAACTGCGGACTGCTGAATGGTCGGAAATCGACCTTGAGGCGGCAGAGTGGCGCATACCCGGCAGCAAAATGAAAATGAAGGTTGACCACATCGTTCCACTGTCTAAGCAGGCGGTGGAAATACTGAAAAGTATTCAGCCTATTAGTGGTCATGGTCGATATGTCTTCCCCAGCTTACGCACTGGTGAGCGCCCCATGAGTGACAACACTATCAGTGCCGCCCTAAGAGGCTTGGGTTACAGCAAAGACGTGCATACGGCTCATGGTTTTCGGGCAATGGCGCGGACCATATTGGATGAAGTGCTAGGAGAGCGCGTGGACTACATTGAGCATCAGCTAGCTCACACCGTGAAAGACCCCAACGGACGTGCCTACAACCGGACAGCGCATCTTCCAGCACGCCGGGAAATGATGCAGCGTTGGGCTGACTACTTGGACAAGTTGCGTGTGGGTGCCGAAGTAATACCTATGCCCACAAGGGCCGCATAGAGATACCGCGAAGCCCTGACGCGGACTATTCAGGGCAAATGGCGGGGCTGGTAAGCGGTGGAGCGCGAACCAGTCCCTAACCACCTCAAAGATAGGACTTTGAAAATGGCTAACGCGAATGTATGCGAAGTGACGGCACCATTGGTCGACCCTGAGCTGGATGAGGAAATCAACTTGATCCAGATCCTGGTTGACGGTGCCCCCGTGGGCATGGCGGGCGTGGGAGCTCACGCAGGGGAGATCTATCTTCAGGGTGATTTGCACGCCGAAGGTGAATGGCTGGCGCTTATTTCGGCTGCTAAGCAATGCGTCCAGTTTGTACCCATTCCCGGTGGTCAGGTCTTGTTTCCCGCTGATTGGCTGCGCTCAGCATGCCAGCATGACGCAGACCGCTTGCGGGTGATTGACAACCTAGTGAAGTTTGTCAGCAGTCGCTGAAGAACAAATCCAATTTCCCCAGCTAGGCCCGCTTCGAAATCGGGTTGAAAAGCCAGTCCTCCCCTGGCCTGCCGGTGTTCCTAATCAGGGAGATGCACGGGGGGTGCGTGGGATGGTGATAAATAAGATTAGGGGACCGCAAGAACCCGTGGAACTTGGAAGCCGACTAGAAATTCTGGCTGCAAAGCATCCTGAGTTTGTAGAACAAAACGCAGAGATGTGGGGTCACGATACCCAACCCACTGATGCCGAATTGACTGAATTTGAAAGTGTTCGTGCTCAGATTCAAGCCCGCAAGAGCGAAATCATGGCAGGGATGTGGGCAGAACACGCAAAGATCACTGCCGCTGTTGAGGCGGCCCCCATCAAATGACATTTACTGGCTTAGAGACCGTGACCTAGAGCTCATTGGCCCTTACAGTGCAGCAGATGAAGAAATACTGATTGCCAAGTGCGACTACAAACGAAGTGGAAAAATGTTCGATGAAGGTTGGAGCCAGAGTCGTATCGATAAAGTAAATTCTTGTACTTTTGATGTCTGGTACGAACATTATTTTGAACAACAATTGGATTTTGTTTTCAAGCTAAAACGCGGATGGCGTCCGTGGCGAGAAAAATGACACTTGTTCCTTCGCTTGTGAAGCCTAACAACCTTATGAAATCACGAAAGCCCAAGGTTTTCATTAGCGAACTTAAGTGCATTGACATCCCAAACATAGCAACTGCTCGGCGCATCAATAGCCTGCCCTGTACTCAGGGACTAACCCAGCCTAATCCGCTGGGTTTTTCGTTTGAGTGGGGTGCCGTGGTAAAGTGACAACATTCGAGGTGCATTTGTATTTGATGGTATTTTTGCTGGTACAAATCGACGTGTGAAATCAAAAACTTAGTGTTCATGCGGGTTGCGAGGTGATATACCATCCCCGCCAGCGCACCAATCTTGCAAACGCCACCATTCGCGGTGGTTTTTTTCTTTGTGCAAGATCGCTGTACCAAATAGAGAAATCCTAAACTTGGCAAGGCTTTCCACCATCACGCGACTCCTGTTGCACGAGAAGTAGAGGATGCCCGGGCATTTGTAGGAATAGGCCTGGCGGACGCAAGATTCTGGTGTGTGGTGCGTGGTGCTTGGTGCGTGGTGCGTGGTCGCACCTGTTATGCGCTCGCGTCTAACACGCGCCCGATGGTTTGAGATGGGCTCTGGAATACTGTCGACTGGTAGGGCGGTGGGCTAGTCGGGGTGGGCTGCGAAGAGGTCCATGCCTTATTGGTCCTCGCCAACAAATCAGACTCAACAATATTTTTTTGCACCGGTGAAAGGTCTGATTCCAATATCGGTTTGGCAGCCTGAAAGACTTCTGCCAAGGCATTGATATAGGTAGGATCCGGCCGGGGTGCAGGAGCACTCGCCTTGGTGCTGTTTGATGTGGGAGTCTGTGCGGTGTTTTCGACTGCCTTTACACGGCGTTGGCCCTGCTGAACCACGTTTTCCTGTGCTTCGGTCTGCCTGCGCAGGCTTTGCGCGTAAGACTCAGCTTGCTCAACGTCTCGACGGGCCGCTGCAATGCGGCTGCGCAGCAGGGCCGATTGCAGAGAGGACATCGCACCGTTTGTAGCAGCGAGTACGGCCATAACGACGTCTGCTGGATGTTGATCTCAGGCAGTCACATTGAGCAGACGGCCAGTCGACTGACCCTGCGTATTGACCACCGGTTTGGATTGTTCTGCCTGCAACTGCTTGCTCTGTTTGACATCAGGCTCGGCAGGCTGGGCCTGTGCACGCACCTGTTGTGTTTTTTGGAGCTGCGTGGGCTGTTGCGTCGACTTAAGGGACGGACTACTTGAGCTTAAAACATTCATAAGAGCTCCTAAATGGGATAGTTCGAACTTTACGCCTCTTGACAGCGACAATCAACTGTTTGGGTTTGTACGATGTCCACCTGGTGAATCACAGGTGCAGGGTAGTTGGGCCGCTTGGCGCTTTCTATGGCTCTCCTGTTCAACGGGCGCGAGCGTTTAGGGGCGAACTGAAACAATGCGCTCCTATCTCCAGGCTATGACCCCAGCGAAGGCAGTTTTATACTAGTGGCAGTATCATATGGCTCACGATTCTTTTGCATAGGAAGGAGCATTTATGAACTGGTTTCAAGGCGTTTTAGGCCAGTCGGCTGATCAGGGCTGGGTGGTTGAGCCCAACGGTTTGGTGGTGGATGTACGTTCGCCCATGGAGTTCGCGTCCGGGCATGTGAAGGGCGCAACCAATCTTCCGCTTGACCAATTTGTTGATGGTTACGCCAAACTCATGCCCAACAAGCAACAGCAAATAGTCTTGTATTGCCGATCTGGCAACCGCTCCGGCCAGGCAACACAGTTTCTGCAACAAAACGGCTATACCAATGTCATCAACGGCATCAACACCGAAGTGGTGAGCGGGCATCTGGCCCGTAAGGCGGCGTGATGTCAATCCAATGCATTGACGCAGCTTGCTGACTGCCGCAGGTGTGGCGAAGGGCGCGAAACTGCTAGTTCGGCCAACCGTGCCATCAACAAGCCTTCCCCCAAACTGCCGCCACATCAGCAACACCGCAACATTCGGGCAATTGAGATGAACTTTTGTGGAGTTGCAGCAGGGGTTGCAGCCTAACAAACAAATACGAGGCGCCATAATACGCACATCGGCGGTGAAAAGTTTGGCCCCCGTCAGCCGCACCACTTCTGTGTTTCTCAGAGTCTCTCAACCATTCAAAACCAGCGTTTTTCCTGGCATGGCAGGTGTTGTTGCCCAATCGATCCATTCGTCCACCGAGCAGCCGCCGTGCAGACAGGTTGGCTTCAATTTGGCGTCACGGCGCGCGGGTTATCGGGAAGGCATGGAATGCGTTTGAAGCTCGAAGAAAGTCGTTCGTAGGATTATGAAACCATGACATTTATTGAAAAAGTTGACTATAACTTCGACGAAAATGCAAAAGTATTCACCGAATGGAGCATTGGTCAAAAGGTATATATCGAATACATGGATACCCGAGCCGGGGCCAAGCGACTCGGTTCTGTGAAGGGGTTTGAATATGACAATGACGGTGAAATTTGTCTGGTGCTCGACATTGTTCATAACAAAGGCGCGGCCGCATTGCCTACCTTTGCGGTGGTGAATCCATTCAAGTTCGACCCGAAAATAGTTAAATTGTGAAAACAATTTGCCAAATCAGTCCGCGCATCGGACAGTCATGAAACTTCTGCGATACGGTCCCGTCGGAAACGAACGCCCTGGCGCTTTGGATGCCCAGGGCTGCATGCGTGACCTGTCTTTGTTGGTGCCGGATTTCACGCCGGAATGGATGGCACCGCAAAAGTTGGCGGCTCTGGCTGCAGTAGACCTTCAGCGCATGCCCTTGGTGCCGGACGGCGTTCGCTTAGGCGCTCCAGTGGCAGGGATACGCCAGTTCGTCGCGATTGGTTTGAACTACCGTTTGCACGCGCAGGAGGCGGGGCTTGAAATCCCGGGCGAGCCAGTCGTGTTTTCCAAGGCCATCACCTGTATTTCCGGGCCCGATGATGATGTGCTGCTTCCGCCGGGATCGGTTGCAACCGATTGGGAAGTTGAACTGGGATTTGTCATGGGGCGCACATGCAGCAACGTGTCAGAGGCTGAAGCTTTGGGATTTGTGGCCGGTTATTGTCTGGCCAACGATGTATCGGAGCGCGATTGGCAGATGAAGCGCAACGGACAATGGATCAAGGGCAAAAGCTATCCGGGCTTTGGTCCCATCGGCCCCTGGTTGGTGACTGCTGATGAGATTCCAGATCCTCAAAACATTCCACTGGAATTGAAAGTCAACGGTGTCGTCCGCCAGTCCAGCAGCACTGCGGACATGATTTTCCCTGTGGCACACATCGTTTCCTACCTGAGTCGGTTCATGACCTTGCTGCCGGGCGATCTGGTGATTACTGGCACACCAGCAGGTGTGGGACTGGGAATGAAACCGCCGCAGTTTTTGAAAGCTGGCGACGTGATGCAGTTGTCCGCCGGGGTTTTGGGGACGCAAACACAGCGAGTTGTCTGAGCCAATCTGCCAAAATGGATGCATGAACGCATCCAATATCACCGAAATCACGCAGGCGCTCGGCTTGCAGGCGAAAGCGGCTTCAGCGCATATGGCGAAAGCGCCAGCAGCTATAAAAAACAGAGCATTATTGCGCCTGGCAGCTTTGCTTCGTGAGAACACCGAAGCCTTGCAGAAGGACAACGCCAAAGATTTGGATCGCGCCGTGGCCGCCGGATTGGCCGCTCCGATGGTCGACCGGCTCAAACTCACGCCCAAAGTATTGGGAACCTGCGCCCAAGGGTGCGAGCAACTGGCGGCCATGGCCGATGTGATTGGCGAAATCATCGGCATGAAACAGCAGCCCAGCGGCATCCGTGTTGGGCAGATGCGCGTGCCCATTGGGGTGTTTGGCATGATTTTTGAGAGTCGCCCCAATGTGACGATCGAGGCGGCAAGCCTGTCTATCAAGAGCGGCAACGCCTGCATTTTGCGCGGGGGCTCAGAGGCGATTGAGTCCAACAAGGCTCTGGCCAAACTGGTGCAGCAGGCGCTCAGGGAATCTGGTTTGCCAGCAGATGCGGTGCAACTGGTGCAAATCACCGATCGAGAGGTGGTGGGGCAACTGATTGCCATGCCACAGTATGTGGATGTGATTATTCCGCGCGGCGGCAAGGGGCTGATTGAGCGCATCAGCCGTGACGCCAAGGTGCCGGTCATCAAACATCTGGACGGCAATTGCCACACCTATGTAGACGACCCCTGCGATATCGCTATGGCCGTCAAGGTGGCTGACAACGCCAAAACGAACAAATACAGCCCCTGCAATGCCACTGAGGGCCTGTTGGTCGCTCGTGGCGTAGCAGAAGAATTTTTGCCACTGATCGGGAGAATCTACGCCGACAAAGGCGTGGAAATGCGCTGCGACCCCAAAGCCTTGGCTATTTTGCAAGGAAATCTGCCTCTAGCGCCCGCCAATCCTACACAGAATGCTACTAATTCAGGAGCGAATCTAGTCCTCGCTTCCGAGCAGGACTGGTACGAGGAATACCTGGCTCCCATCATCAGCGTGAAAGTGGTAGAAGGTCTGGACGAGGCCATTGCCCATATCAACCAGTATTCATCGCATCACACCGACGCCATCCTCACCCGCGACCACATGCACGCCCAGCGCTTCCTGCGCGAGGTGGATTCGGCCAGCGTCATGGTGAATGCCAGCACCCGCTTTGCCGATGGCTTTGAATTTGGTCTGGGCGCCGAAATTGGTATCAGCACCGACAAGTTCCACGCCCGCGGTCCGGTGGGCATTGAAGGACTGACATCTTTGAAGTACGTGGTGCTGGGTGAAGGCGAAGTGCGAGCCTGATTGCTTCGCTGTAGGTTGAAAAGGGCGCTTTTGCCCCCAAAATAGTAGGCCATACCTTCTAACTACACGAAGCTACCCATGGTTCCACATCTCGTCACAGCGCTTACCGGTCCTATTAACGAACTGGAGCAGCGCATTTTGGACTCCATGCCAGCTATCGAGCGCTGGTTCCGCCTGGAATGGATGGAGCACACACCCGCGTTTTACGCGTCAGTCGATGTACGCAATGCAGGTTTCAAGCTCGCCCCGGTGGATACGCACCTGTTCCCAGCAGACTGGAACCACCTGACGTCGTCCATGCTGCCATTGGCCGTTCAGGCTGCCATGGCCGCGATAGAGAAAATCTGCCCCGAAGCCCGCAATCTGCTGATCGTGCCGGACAACAACATCCGCAGCACGTCTTACCTGAGCAATCTGGCTCAGTTACAGCGTATTTTTCATATGGCAGGACTGAACGTCCGCTTTGGCTCGATCAGTCCGGACATCAAGAAAAGCACCAAGATCGCGCTTCCCGACGGCGATTCCATCACCCTGGACCCCGTGGTGCGCACCCGTTCCCGGCTCGGAGTCAAAGACTTTGACCCTTGCACCATTTTGCTCAACACGGACCTGAGCGCCGGAGTGCCCGGTATTCTGGAAGACCTGACCGAGCAATACCTTTTACCCCCCCTGCATGCCAGTTGGGCCACGCGACGCAAGAGCATGCACGCCAAATGCTATGAGGAAGTGGCCAAGCGGTTTGGCAAGCTCATCGGGGTAGATTCCTGGCTCATCAATCCCATGATCGACAAGGGCGCCAGCATCGACTTGAATACTGCGGACGGGCGCGATGCGCTGAACGTCCGTGTCGATGGTCTCCTGACCAAGGTCAAGAAGAAATACAAGGAATACGGCATCAAGGAAAAACCCTTTGTTGTCGTCAAGGCCGACAACAGCAGTTCGGGCGCGGCGGCGATTACGGTGCGCGATACCAAAGAGCTTGATGCCATTTTGGCGCGGGCTGCCGGAGCATCTATCCCTTTACAGGGAACGCAGGAACTCATCGTGCAGGAAGGCGTGCAGACCAACGAGCGCATGAATGACGCCGTGGCCGAGCCAGTGGTCTACATGATGGACCGCTATGTGGTGGGAGGCTTTTACCGTATTCATGCCGAAAGGGCGTTCGACGAGAACCTCAGCGTTCCGGGTTCCAGCTATGTGCCATTGGCTTTTGCCGAGAGTACGCACTTACCTCAGCCCGGTGTGCGACCGGGAGCCAGTGCCCCCAACCGTTTCTATATGTATGGGGTGATCGGACGCCTGGCTATGTTGGCTGCCAGCTACGAACTTGAAGCCACCGACCCGAACGCGGAACACTACGACTGATTTGAGCGCAAAATAGCGGTCCCACATGGAATGGACCCCGGCCCCGGCGGCGGCTGGTTGAATTTGTGTCAGCTTCAAAATCGTCTCTCGCAGCGCTCACCCTGGGTGCCATCGGCGTGGTCTATGGTGACATTGGCACCAGTGTTCTGTATGCATTGAAGGAGGTTTTCGGGTCGGGGCATGTGCCTTTCACCCGTGAAAACATCTTTGGCATCCTGTCCATCTTCTTCTGGACCCTCACCGTCATCGTCTCCATCAAGTACGTTGTATTGGTGCTTCGTGCAGACAACCATGGCGAAGGTGGTCTGGTGGCCATGCTGGCCCTGGCTTCCCAGGCGGTGAAGGACAACCCGCGCTTGCGCAAGGTGCTCCTGCTGGTGGGCATTTTTGGCACCTGCCTCTTCTATGGGGATGGCGTGATCACCCCTGCGATTTCTGTGTTGTCTGCGGTAGAGGGCCTAGAGGTAATCTCCCCGGCCTTCAAAAAGTACGTGATACCGCTGACGCTGATCATTTTGTTCTGCCTTTTTTGGGTGCAAAAACGGGGTACGGCGGGTATAGGCAAGTTTTTTGGACCCATCACCGTGGTCTGGTTCGTCGTGATTGCAATGCTCGGCGTGTCGCATATCGTTCACAACCCTGCAATCTTGTGGGCCATCAGCCCCACGTATGCCATTGGATTTATGTGGAACAACCCGGGCACGACTTTCATCATTTTGGGGGCGGTGGTGTTGTGCGTTACCGGTGGTGAAGCCTTGTACGCAGATATGGGGCATTTTGGCAAAAAGCCGATTCGGGTGGCCTGGTTCTCGTTGGTCATGCCCTGCCTGACGCTGAACTACTTCGGACAGGGTGCCTTGTTGCTGGACAACCCGGAAGCCGTCAAAAATCCCTTTTACATGATGGCTCCAGATTGGGCCCTGATCCCGCTGGTAGGCTTGGCCACGATGGCGACGGTCATTGCCTCGCAGGCCTTGATCTCAGGCGCATTTTCTGTAACCAAGCAGGTGATCCAGCTCGGATACCTGCCACGGCTGCAGATTTTGCATACCAGCGTCAAGGACACGGGGCAGATTTACCTGCCCTTCGTGAATTGGGGCCTGTTTGTCACCATCGTGTTGGCTGTGGTGATGTTCAAGTCGTCGAGCAACCTGGCGGCCGCTTATGGCATTGCGGTGTGTACCGACATGCTCATTACCACGGTGCTCACCTTCTTCGTGATTCGCTATCGCTGGAAATACCCGCTGGCCTTGTGCATTGGTGCGACCGGTTTCTTCTTTGTGGTGGACCTTGCTTTCTGGGCATCCAATATGCTCAAGTTGTTTGATGGCGGGTGGTTCCCGCTGCTCATTGGCGGCGCCATCTTCACTCTGATGCTGACCTGGAAAGATGGTCGACGCTTGCTTAACGAGAAACTGCGGGCTGACGCGCTGGACTTGCCGAGCTTTCTGGAAGCGGTGTTTGTAAGCCCCCCCGCGAGGGTGGAGGGCGCTGCCGTGTTTTTGACGGCTGACGTCGGCTCGGTGCCCAACGCCATGCTGCACAACCTCAAACACAACAAGGTTTTGCATGAAAAAAACCTGTTTGTGACCGTGCGCAACCACGAAACACCCTGGATCGGTCTGGACAAGCGCCTGGAAATTGACTCGCTGGGTCACGACTGCTGGCAAGTGGTAATTCATTACGGCTTCAAGAACGACCCCGATGTACCCAAAGCGCTGCAGCAGCTCAAGGGCCGGGGTTGCGAACTCAGCCCCATGACTACCAGCTACTTCCTCTCCCGCGACACAGTGGTGCCTGTGCTGGGCGAGGGCATGGCGCCATGGCGCGAAAAGTTGTTTGCCCAGATGCACCACAACGCCAGCGCGGCTGCGGACTTCCTGAACCTGCCCAGCAACTCGGTGGTGGAGCTAGGCTCCAAGATCGAAATTTAGTTCTTTAGCGCGTGCAGTTTTTCAAGGACGTCAGTCTGTCGGCGTTCACTGCGGGCTTTGTTGCCGTGCTGGTGGGCTTTACCAGTTCGGTGGCCATCGTTTTTCAGGCGGCGCTGGCGTTTGGGGCAACACCCGAGATGGTGGCGTCCTGGATGTGGGCGCTGGGGCTGGGCATGGGTTTGTGCACGCTGGTGCCCTCCTTGTGGCTGAAAAAACCCGTCATGGTGGCCTGGAGTACGCCGGGCGCTGCAGTGCTGGCCACGGCAGGTGCCATCGGCGGGTTTTCCATGGCCGAAGCGGTGGGGGCGTTCATGGCTTGTGCAGCGCTCATTACAGTGTCGGGAGCCACCGGCTGGTTTGAGCGCGTGATGAACCGCATACCGGTGGCCCTGGCCTCGGCACTGCTTGCGGGTGTGCTGGCGCGGTTTGGTTTGGCTGGATTTGAGGCAGCTCAGACGGCCTTGCCGCTGGTGCTGGTCATGCTGCTGGCCTATCTGGCGGGCAAGCGCTGGGTTCCCCGCTATGCGGTGCCATTGACTTTGTTGGTTGCTATATTGTTTGTAGCTGCTGATGCAGGATTTACGGGCGCCAGAGTGCATTTTGGCTTTGCAATGCCGGTGTGGGTCCAGCCCCAGTTCACTTTTGCAGCCTTTGTCAGTCTGGCACTGCCTTTGTTCATTGTGACCATGGCGTCGCAAAACCTGCCGGGTGTTGCCGCCATTCAGGCCGCGGGCTACGGTGATGAGCGAGCCACTGGTGGCGAGGCGGGAATCCCGCTGTCCAAAGTCATCACCTTGACTGGTGTGGTGACGCTGATATTGGCGCCTTTTGGTGCATTTGCGCTCAATCTCAGCGCCATTACCGCGGCCATTTGCATGGGCCCCGAGGCCCATGCCGACAAGGCCAAGCGCTATACCGCCGCCGCATCTTGCGGTGCCATCTATGTGGTGATTGGCGTGTTTGGCGCGGTCATCACCGGCGTGCTGACGGCCTTTCCCAAGGAGTTGGTCGCGGCCATTGCTGGGCTGGCGCTTCTGGGTACCATTGCCAGCGCACTCACCGCAGCCTTGCAAAATGCCGAGCACCGTGAGGCCGCCATCATCACCTTTTTGGTCACACTCAGCGGCGTAGTCATCGCGAGTGTGGGTTCTGCTTTTTGGGGTGTCGTTGCCGGTGCACTGGCTTTGCTGGTGCAGCGCCTGGGCAAACCCTCTTCTGTTGTCTGAAAGAAATCATGGAAATTCTGTTTGTTGCCGATCCGCTGGAGTCGTTCAAGATTTACAAGGACACCACCTTTGTGATGATGCGCGAATTGCAGCGCCGTGGCCACCACATCAGCGCCTGCCAGCCCAAGGACCTCATGTGGGCGCGCGGTGGGGCGGTGACGGCCTATGTGCGAGACATCACGCTCACTGGAAAACCGGATGACTGGTTCGATTCCAAACAGGTCTCTCCGGATGAGCGTCCGCAGGCGCTGCGCGACTTCGGCTGCGTGGTGATGCGCAAGGACCCGCCCTTTGACAGCGAATACTTCTATGCCACCCACTTGCTGGAACAGGCCGAGCGCGAGGGTGCCAGGGTGTTCAACAAGCCGCGCGCCCTGCGTGACCACCCTGAAAAACTGGCCATCATGGAGTTTCCGCAGTTCATTGGACCCACTCTGGTGACGCGCGACGCGAACGATGTGCGCCGGTTCCACGCCGCGCACCGCGACATCATTCTCAAGCCGCTCGACGGCATGGGCGGCATGGGCATCTTCCGGGTCAAAGACGATGGCCTGAATCTGGGCGGCATCATCGAGACCTTGAACAAGGACGGTGCCCAGAGCCTGATGGTGCAAAAGTTCCTGCCCGCCATTGAGCTGGGTGACAAGCGGGTATTGGTGATTGGCGGCAAGCCAGTGCCCTATTGCCTTGCGCGCATTCCGCAGGGGGGTGAGGTGCGGGGCAACCTGGCCGCCGGTGGCAAGGGTGTAGCGCAAGCCCTGAGCGATTCAGACCGGGCGATTGCCGAAGCACTGGGACCGATTCTGGCGGCGCGCGGCTTGCTGCTGGTGGGCCTGGACATCATTGGCGACTCGCTTACTGAGATCAACGTCACGAGCCCCACCTGTTTTCAGGAAATCATGGACCAGACCGGTTTTGATGTGGCCGCGATGTTTGCCGACGCGCTCGAAGCAGCGCATGCAGCCAAGGCTTAAGGGCCCAGCCTGCCGTCTACAAACACCAGAAGTTCACCGGGGGACATGGCCACCCAGTCTTCGTTGGTGGTGAGTGGTTCGGTCACCACAATGGCCAAACGGTCGTCAGGGCCGTTGAGGTCCGCCAGGTTCACGCTGAGGTCTTCGTCCTTGAGCTGGACTTCGGTAAATGGATGCTGGCGCTGCACATAGTGCAGCTTGGTGCTGGCGTGGGCCCAAAGCGCCTGACCATTGCTGAGTAAAAAATTGAAGGTGCCGTGCTGGGCTATGCGGGGTACAAGCTCTGCCAGCGTGTGGGTTAACTCGTCTATGGACGGGGTGTCAGCGTGCGATTTGTTGAGTTCCTGCATCAGCCAGCAAAAGGCCCGTTCGCTGTCGGTGCCGCCCACGGGCTTGAAGCTGCCATGCAGCGGGGGGTCATAGTCCTTGAGGTCGCCATTGTGGGCAAATACCCAATAACGCCCCCACAGTTCGCGGGTAAACGGGTGGCAATTTTCCAGCGCCACATTGCCCACCGTGGCCTTGCGCACATGGGCCACCACATTGTGGCTTTTGATGGGGTAAGTGCGCAGCATCTGCGCAATGGGCGAGGTGGCCGCACTCTCCTTGTCCACAAAGTGCCGTGCAGCCTTGCCGGGGGTAATTCCGTCGCTCTCAAAGAACGCAATGCCCCAGCCATCGGAGTGGTGGTCGGTACAACCGCCGCGTTGCGAAAACCCGGTGAAGCTCAGCGTGAGGCTGGCGGGTAAGCGGCTGTTCATCCCAAGGAGTTGGCACATGGAGCAACAGTTTACCTCCGCATGCTATCAATTTTGAATTGATTTACACGATTTTTCAGCGCGGTTCGGTCCACAGCTTGCCGCCTGTGGCCCAATTCTCACGCTTCACATCCACAATCAGCACGTCTACCGAGTCGGGGCTGCCTCCCAGCACTTCCACACTAACCCGCGTGATTTCTTCCACCAATTTTTTCTTCTGTTCCAGGGTGCGGCCTTCGAGCATTTCAACGTGATAAGTGGGCATGGTTTTCTCCGTTAGGGTGGGCTGAGGGTTGGGTGGGCAGTTTAGACTGCGGGCATTGTATTTTCGGACCACTCCTTGCTGCCCTCCACATCTGGCATCCCTTTATCTATTTTGACCATGCCCGGCCAAGTAAGGCGGCTGCTGGCGCTGGTGTTTGCCTTGCATTTCGCGCTGGGTGCTGCCGTGGGACTGTCGGTGGACGAGGCCCACTACGCCTTGTATGCAGCACACCCTGCCCTGAGTTACTTTGACCATCCACCCATGGTCGGTTGGGTGCAGTGGCCGCTGGTGGCGCTCGGTGCGCCGGACGCCGTGCTGCGTTTGATCCCTGGTTTTCTGTGGTTGGCCACCGTGCTGGGGGTGTACCACCTGACCCTGCAATTGCAGGGAGAACAACCGGATGCTCCGCGCGCCGGAATGTGGGCTGTTTTGGTGCTGCTTCTGGCACCGCTGTTGCATATCCTTGGCGTGGGCTTGTTGCCCGACACCTTGTTGATGTTCTGGGTGGTAGTGCTTATGGCACTCACTGTGAAGTTGATGCAGCCTGCTGCGGTGAAATCTCCCAGGCCCTGGTTGATGTTGGGCATCACGCTGGGTTTGGCCGGCCTGTCCAAATACACCGCCGTGTTTCCTGCTCTGGCCCTGATTTTGTGCCTGTGCGTGGCCCACGGCCTGCGCTGGTTGCGCAGCCCCTGGCCCTGGCTTGCCGTCCTGCTGGCGTTATTGCTGATCTCACCCGTGCTGGTTTGGAACCTTCAGAACCAGTGGATTTCG
>CAJBMJ010000147.1 GCA_903954045.1 uncultured beta proteobacterium
CGCGTTCATGAAAAAGAAGTCATCCACTCCCAACCGCGGTTTTCGCGTCGCTGATCAGATACAGCGCGACCTGACCGAGTTGATCGCGCGCGAGTTGAAAGATCCGCGCGTGGGAATGGTGACGATTCAGGCGGTGGAAGTTACACCCGACTATGCGCACGCCAAAGTGTTCTTCAGTTTGCTGTTGGGTGACCCTGTAGAGACAGCAGAAGGTCTGAATCAAGCTGCCGGATTTCTGCGCGCAGGGTTGTTCAAGCGGCTGCATATTCATACGGTTCCGACGCTTCATTTTCTGTTTGACCGCACCACAGAGCGCGCTGCAGACATGAACGCTTTGATTGCAAAGGCTGTGTCGTCCCGGGCAAAGGACGATTGAAGTCATGAACGCGCCACGTGCACGGGTTGCAAGGCGCCCTGTGCATGGGGTGCTTTTGCTGGACAAGCCCATAGGTCTCTCGAGTAATCAGGCTTTGCAAAAGGCCAAGTGGCTTTTGCGGGCTGAAAAAGCAGGGCATACAGGTACGCTGGACCCCTTGGCTACCGGTGTGCTGCCTCTGTGTTTCGGTGCGGCGACCAAGTTCAGTCAGATGCACCTGGATGCGGACAAGACCTATGAGGCCACGGCGCGACTGGGGCTGAAAACCAGCACCGGCGATGCTGAAGGTGAAGTGATTGCAGAGCGGGCTGTGCAAGTGTCACAAGCGCAACTTGCGGATGTGGTGCGTCGATTCATAGGGCCTATGGAGCAGATGCCCCCTATGCACAGTGCATTAAAGAAAGACGGAAAAGCCCTGTATGAGTACGCCAGGGCGGGTGTAGAGGTCGAGCGAACAGCGCGAAATGTCACGATTTATGAGCTAAATGTGACGCTAGCTCAATTGGAATCTGCACAGCCAGCTATTACTTTTGTAGCGAAGTGCAGCAAGGGGACCTATATCCGGACCCTGGGCGAAGATATTGGTGAAGCGCTGGGCTGTGGTGCCCATCTGACCGCACTACGGCGGATAAAGACCGGCGGTTTTGGCGCCTCGCAGTGCATCACGCTCGAAGCCCTGGAGGCGATGAGCGACGAAGAGAGATTGGCGTGTTTGCTGCCAGTGGATGCCCTGCTGGAAGGTCATGCCACGGTCACGCTCGACAGTGATAATTCAGCACGATTTTTGAGTGGAATGCGCAGGCGAGGCTCCTGGGCCGATGCCAATGAAGTGGCGGTTTATGCCAATAGCCCCAAGGCCTTGTTGGGTACTGCCCATATCAAAGCAGGCGAATTGATTCCAGGACGGCTGTTAAGCCCGATCGAGGTCAGTCAATCGCAGGTGCAACAAGAGTTAAACAAGTTAGTAGAAAGTGAACCATGAGCATTAAACAAATTCGCAACATCGCCATCATTGCCCACGTGGACCATGGCAAAACCACCATGGTGGACCAGCTGCTGAGGCAGTCTGGCACTTTTGCAGAGCATGAGAAGGTGGTGGACACCGTCATGGACAACAACGCCATCGAAAAAGAGCGTGGCATTACCATTCTGGCCAAAAACTGCGCTGTGACCTGGGAAGGCACCCACATCAATATCGTGGACACTCCTGGACACGCGGACTTTGGTGGAGAGGTGGAGCGCGCTTTGTCCATGGTGGATGGTGTGGTGCTGCTGATAGATGCACAAGAAGGCCCCATGCCACAAACACGTTTTGTGACCAAAAAGGCGCTGGCCTTGGGCTTGAAGCCCATTTTGGTGGTGAACAAGGTGGACAAGCCAGGCGCACGACCCCAGCACGTGGTAAACGCTGCTTTTGATTTGTTTGACAAACTGGGCGCGACCGACGAACAGCTCGACTTCCCGGTGGTGTATGCCTCCGGCATCAACGGCTGGTCATCACTGGAAGAGGGTGAGGCAGGTGAACAATGGGGCCCCGATATGTCTGCCCTGTTCAACACCGTGCTTAAGCACGTTCCTTCCCAAAAGGGCGACCCGGCAGCACCGCTGCAATTGCAAATTTCTGCGCTTGATTTCTCTACCTTTGTGGGCCGTATCGGTGTGGGCCGCATCAGCCAGGGCACCATCAAGCCCAATATGGAAGTGATGGTGATGGAAGGACCCGACGGCAAGGCGGTTAAGGGTCGCGTCAATCAAGTGCTGACATTCCAGGGTCTGGATCGTGTGCAATCTCTGGAGGCTGGCCCCGGTGAAATTGTGCTGATCAACGGCATTGCGGATGTCGGTATCGGCGTCACGGTGACCGACCCGCTTAACCCTGCCCCTTTGCCGATGCTTAAGGTGGACGAGCCTACACTGACTATGAACTTCTGCGTCAATACCAGCCCATTGGCCGGTCGTGAAGGCAAATATGTGACGAGCCGCCAGATCTGGGACCGCCTGCAAAAAGAGTTGCAGCACAACGTGGCTCTGCGCGTCAGCGAGACCGGCGAAGAGGGTATTTTTGAAGTCATGGGCCGTGGAGAACTGCACCTGACCATCTTGCTGGAAAACATGCGCCGTGAGGGGTATGAAATGGCGGTGTCCAAACCACGGGTCATGTTCCGCGATGTCAATGGCGAAAAGCATGAGCCTATCGAGATGGTGACGGCGGACATTGAAGAGCAGCACCAGGGTGGCGTGATGCAGGCCCTTGGCGAACGCAAAGGTGAGCTGGTCAATATGGAACCCGATGGCCGCGGCCGTGTGCGTCTGGAATACCGCATCCCTGCGCGTGGACTGATTGGTTTCTCCAACGAATTTTTGAACCTGACCCGCGGTTCCGGCCTGATTTCCAACATTTTTGACAGCTACGAAGCCCATAAGGGTGAAATTGGCAGCCGCAAGAACGGCGTACTCATCTCCATGGACGATGGTGAAATTTTCACCTATGCCCTGGGCAAGCTCGACGACCGCGGCCGCATGTTTGTCAAGGCCAATGATCCGGTGTATGAAGGCATGATTGTGGGCATCCACAACCGTGACAACGATCTGGTGGTCAACGCTACACGTACCAAGCAGCTGACTAACTTCCGTGTCTCCGGCAAGGAAGACGCCATCAAGATCACGCCTCCGATTGAATTGACGCTGGAATACGGCGTGGAATTCATTGAAGACGACGAGTTGGTGGAAATCACTCCCAAATCGGTGCGTCTGCGCAAGCGCTATCTCAAGGAACATGAGCGCAAGCGCGCAAGCCGCGAGTGACCCCCTGAATCGGCTTGCAGCCGCTTTCCCGGTATGAAGCTCACGCACAACCAGGCCATTATCTTGATGGTGGTGGTGGCTTTGATGTGGTCAACCGCTGGGGTGGTCACGCGCCATCTGGAATACGCCCGCAGTTTTGAAGTGACCTTCTGGCGGGCATTTTTCACTTCGGTGACATTGTTGGTGCTATTGCCCTATTTTCAGGGGCGGGAAATCTTTACCAGGATCCGGCACGCCACGGCACCGTTTTGGCTGTCGGGAGTTTGCTGGTGCGTCATGTTCACCACCTACATGGTGGCCTTGACTCTGACCAGTGTTGGCAATGTGCTGGTCACCATGTCGATTGGACCACTGCTCACTGCACTGGTGGCACGCATATTTATTGGACACCGGGTGGCACTGCGTACCTGGATAGCAATACTGGTAGCTGGCATGGGAATTTTCTACATGTTCGCCTCGCAGATATCAGAAGGATCTGTCCTGGGAACTTTGGTTTCCTTGTGCGTACCACTCGCCGGTGCCGCCAACTGGACGATTACCCAGCACTCCCATGACCAGGGCCACGACGTAGACCTGATTCCGGCTGTGTTGGTGGGTGCGATCCTTTCTACGCTCATTACCTTTCCACTGGCTTTCCCCTTTCAGGCCAGCAGTCACGACGTGGCCCTGCTGGCAGGTCTGGGTGTGGGCCAGTTGGCCATTCCCTGTGTATTGAGTGTGATCTGCGCCCGGGTGCTGAAGGCGCCAGAAATGTCCCTGCTGGCGCTTTTGGAAGTCATATTTGGCATTCTGTTGGCCTGGCTGGGGGCCAACGAGGTTCCAACTTTTGCCGTGCTTGCGGGTGGGGCTCTGGTGATTGGCGCCTTGACGGTGAATGAAATTGTGGGTTGGAGGCAGCGTTTATGAGCGAATGGGTGAACAGTGAAGTCAAGGGGAACGTGGGTTTCATCACGCTGACCCGCACCAAAGCGCTCAATGCGCTCAATCTGGACATGGTGCGCAGCCTCACGCAGACGCTGCTGGTTTGGAAGGACGACGCCTCCATTGCCGCTGTGGCGATTCGCGGCTCCAACAAGAATGGCAACTTCGGTGCGTTCTGCGCAGGAGGGGACATTCGGTTTTTTCACCAGGCGGCGTTGGCGGGTAACCCAGAGCTGGAAGATTTCTTTACCGAAGAGTACGCGCTCAATTACCTGATTCACACCTACCCCAAGCCCTACATCGCGTTTATGGACGGCATCGTGATGGGTGGCGGCATGGGAATCAGCCAAGGGGCATCACACCGCCTGGTAACACACCAGACCAGGATGGCCATGCCGGAAACCAATATTGGCCTGTTCCCGGATGTTGGTGGCGGTTACTTCTTGAGTCGTTGCCCGGGGCGCATCGGGGAGTGGCTGGCATTGACCGGTGAAGTTATCGACGGACCGACAGCCGTGGCCTGGAGGTTGGCTGACGCGGTAGTTGGTAGCTCTCAGTTGGAGGATGCCTGGCGCGCGTTGTCGAATCTCGACTTCAGCCGTTCGGACGCTATTTCAAGCTGGATTGCTATTTATTCAATAGCTACTAAAGCAGATTCCACGAGCGCTATAGCCAAAATTGATCACTATTTTTCGCTGGAATCTGTGGCTGCAATCGTCAACGCCTTGGAGCGGTCTAGCGAAGTCTGGGAGGTGGGCACGGTCGGCGCTTTGCGCAAGCGTTCTCCCCTGATGCTGCATGTGGTGCTTGAGCAAGTGCGCCGAGGGCGGAAACTGACTCTGGCTGATGACTTGCGCATGGAGCGAGACCTGGTGAGGCATTGCTTCGCCACAGTACACCTGGGGCGATCAGGGATCAGCAGCGAAACTGTTGAGGGTATTCGTGCCCTGGCCATAGATAAAGACCAATCACCAAGATGGTCACCAGCGCGCATTGAAGAGGTGACGGGGGAGATGGTAGAGCCGTTCTTCGCCAGTCCCTGGCCTGCGCATGCCCATCCGCTGGCACACTTGAAGTAAAGCGTTATCACTCGCCACCGCGCTAGCGGTTACGGTCTTTCATGGCGCGTTCCACCTCGCGCTTGCCTTCCCTGTCCTTGATGGTGTCCCGCTTGTCGTGCTCGGCCTTGCCCTTGGCCAGCGCGACTTCGCACTTTACTTTGCCGTTCTTCCAATGCAGGTTGATCGGCACCAAGGTGTAGCCCTTTTGCTCCACTTTACCGATCAGACGTTTGATCTGCTCCTTGTGCATCAGCAGCTTTTTGGTGCGCACCTTGTCCGGGCTAACGTGGCTGGACGCTGTGTGCAGGGGGTTTATCTGCAGTCCGATAATGAAAAGCTCACCGTTGCGAATGACCACGTAGCCGTCGGTCAGTTGGACCTTGCCTTCGCGAAGCGATTTGACCTCCCAACCTTCGAGAACGATGCCCGCCTCAAACCGCTCTTCGAAAAAATAGTTGAAGGCAGCTTTTTTGTTGTCCGCAATACGAGGAGCGGTTTCGGGTTTTTTGGCCATTGCTGTAATGTGGGGATGACTGTCAGATAAGAAAGGGCAGGGGCTTCGCATCAGGCCTTGCTTACAATCCCGCGCAGGCCCCTATTCTATGAAAACCGTTCACAAGTCCGTATTGATCTGGTACAGCCCGCAGGAAATGTATGCGTTGGTCACGGATGTGAACCGATATCCGCAGTTTTTACCCTGGTGCGACCAGGCCCGGGTGGTGGAGAGCCATGCCAGTGGCATGCTTGCGGAAATCGGGATCGCGTTTGCTGGAATCCGGCAAACGTTTGTCACCCGAAACGAGCATGTTGAAAACAGTCAGGTCAACCTGCAATTGGTGAAAGGCCCGTTCTCCAAGCTGGAGGGACAATGGAATTTTCACCCATTGGGCGATGGTTCCCAGCGTGCCTGCAAGGTCGAACTGGCATTGAATTACGGTTTTGACAACGCCACCTTGGCCAAGTTGGTCGGGCCGGTATTTGACAAAATCGCTGCCAGCATGGTTGATGCTTTTGTCAAGCGGGCTCAGGAAGTCTACGGGGACTGACTTGAACGTCACCATCGTCTACTCTCCCCGCCTGAGAGAAGTTTTGGAGTGCACCATGGAGGTCGAGTCTGGAATCACCGTGGCCGAGGCTCTGCAGCAAAGTGGCATGCTCAGCGCCATCAATGGTTCTGAACTGGATCAACTTCAGGTGAGCTTATGGGGACGCAAGGCACCGCTCGATTACGTGTTGCGCGAACAGGACCGTGTGGAGCTATGCCGCCCCTTGCGGGTGGACCCCAAATTGGCCCGACGCGAACGATTCACCCGACAGGGCGCCAAGTCCGCAGGGCTGTTCTCGAAAAGGCGCCCGGGTGCGAAAGCGGGCTATTGACCCATGCTTTCACTTTCGCCACGCCTGAGTTCTTTTCTGGGCTGGACTTGTTGTCTCGCTTTTGGGTTATTGCTTCATTTCACTGGCTCTTTGCAGCGGCTGGATGATTATTGGCTGGATTGGCAGTTCAGTTTTTTGCGTGACAACTTCCCCAAACCGGTTCAAAGGGATGTTGTCTTGATAGGAATCGACGAGGCCTATTTGCGTGCTGCTCCGGAACCCCTTGCCCTGATGCACAGGCGATTTTCTGAACTGTTTGTCGCTGTTGCAGCGGGAAAACCCAGCATCGTTGGACTGGATATCGTCCTTCCGGAAAAGAGCTATGCATTTCTGGTCCCTGCCGATCAGCTGGACCTCAATTTTGATCAGGAGCTATCGAGAGGCCTTTTGAAACTTGGTTCGGTCGCATCCATAGTGATTGGAGAGTCTTGGGATAACAGTCACCACAGATTCCGTGAAATCCATCCTTCGCTTTCAGCTGCTGCAGGCCAATGGGTCAGAAAGCGGGGACCAAAAGGCTTTGTGTACCAGGCATCCGCCCTCGTTTGCCCCGATGCCGACGGCATAGTTCGTCAGTACCCGGGAGATCAATGCCAGCCCGTTGGCAATACCCCCATTTTGGTTGGCCAGATGGCCGCATTGGCAGGCAAAGTCTCGAACTCGGACGGATACATCAACTATGCGCTAGGCAACGAATTCACCTACATACCGTCGCTGGAAATAGTGGATTGGTACAAAGCGGAAAAACTGGAAAAACTGGCACAACTGAATGACAAGATTGTGCTCATTGGTGTGTCTCTGGACAGCGAAGATCGCCTCAAGGCCCCCGTCGCTCTGGTTCAGTGGGAACCTGACAATCGCTGGATTCCGGGTTTTGCCATTCAAGCCCAACTGCTGCGATCACTGCTCAACCAAAACCTGATTCAACCTGCCCCGTGGCTGACGGTCGTTTTGATATTGGTCGGCAGTTGCTTTTGGTTCGATTTCAGGTTGAGGGACAAGGCAGCTTTGTTCATCCTGTTTTCAGCAGTTGTTGGCATCGTTTCTTTAATTGCACTAGGTGAGGCAATGCTCGTACAGATCGGGGGCGCAATGGCGGTCGCTTTGGTGAGCCTTTCGTCTTCAGCAGCTGCAGCGGGATTACGCCAGTGGCGGGAGCGGCAATATCTCACGCAAACATTCTCCGGCTATGTCAGTCCACAGGTGCTCAAGGGCATTTTGTCTGGCGCCTTGTCCGCGGGCAAAGAGGGGCAACGTGTGCAGGCTTGTGTGCTTTTCTCGGATATTCGGGGCTTTACCACCTTGTCAGAGAATTTACCTGCCGAGCGCATTGTTGAGCTGCTCAACAGCTATTTTGAGCGCATGACAAATATTGTTCACCAACACGGGGGGCTGGTAGACAAGTTCCTGGGTGACGGAATGATGGCACTCTTTGGAACACCGGTCACTCTGGAAACGCCCGAGAAAAACGCACTTGATGCAGCCCGTGCAATGTTGCTCGCTGTGGATGAGTTGAATATTGAGCTTCGCGAGAAAGGGCTTTCGGATATTCGCATTGGTATTGGTCTGCATACCGGAGAACTGCTTATTGGCCATATTGGCTCCAAAGACCGCCATGAGTACACAGCCATCGGGGATGTAGTCAACGTAGCTGCGCGGGTTTGTGATCTGCCAAAGCTGTTAGGCTACCCCATCGTTTGTACGGACTCGGTAGCCTCTGCAGTGGGCTACCCGCCTTACCTGGAAGCTGCTGGAATGCAAGCCCTGAAGGGGCGATCAGATATGCCTGTGTATGGATGGCATCCTTAATTCAGGCCACAAGAAAACAAGTGCGACTCAGATCAAGAGCAGAAATGGGATGAATCGGTATTTTCAACTGCTTGTTGTCCTTTGCGGTTTGCTGGCCAGTACGCAGCTCCATGCGGCCGCTGTTGGAATGGTGATTGATTTGAATGGCAGCGCCAAAGCCAAGCTCTCAGACCAGAACGTTCCAATTGACATTGCAAGCCCTCTCTCTTCTGGAATCAGTATCGACATCGAGAACAAGGCGGAGCTGAGTTTTGTGTTCTATCCGACGCGTCAACAATTTACCGTGACCGGACCGGCGGCGCTGATGATTACCGAAAAGGCAGTTCAGCAGACTAAGGGTGCCGCAATGAAGGTTGAGAATCTGCCAAACCATAAAGCAACTGCATCCCTGGGTTTTCAGAATCGGGTGGTTCCAGCAGCCATGCTGATGCGAACTGTCATTGCCAAACCGAAATTGCTTTTTCCTCAAGACGGCGAGACCATCATGAGTTTTCGGCCGCATTTTGCGTGGCTCAGTGACACGAATGGAATGGTCGAGTTTTCATTGACATCGTCTGGTGCAAGCCTTTACACGCAGCGACTGAGTTCCGAGGAACTAAGTCTGCCTACTGACCTGGTTTTGAAGTCTGGTGGGGAGTATCGTTGGCAGATTAAACCGGTGACCGACGGCACTGGCACCACTATTTCCGGCACCTTCAGAGTAGCTGAAGATGCATTGCGAACAGAAGTTTTGAATGGGCGCCCGCAACAGCAGGCGGATTTATCTGAATGGGTTTATTACGCAATGGGCCTGGAGCAGGAAAGAATGATGACTGAGGCCAATCAAATCTGGCGACACCTTTCCGGATTGCGGCCAGGATCCAAAAGGGTTAAATCGCTAGCACAATAGAATGAATTTCAGTATTTGGCACAGCTCCATTGGATGAACCTATGTCATTGAATTTATACAGGGTTTTGTTCATTGCCGTTCTTTCAAGATTACGGAGGCAGCTGAGTTGATGATTAAAAATATCTATTCGCTATGCTTGTTGGAATTGCACTTTGGCTCCCGGTTTTGGCGCAAAGCGTGACTGGCGACCGTGTGGCGTTGGTGGTGGGAAACGCGTCCTATAAACGGATTCCACTTACCAATCCAGTCAACGATGCCAATGGCATGGCACAGTTGTTAAAGCAAGCCGGATTTCAAGTGGATGCGCAGATTGACGCGACCCACGATCAGCTCCAATCCTCGGTTGCGGAATTTGGAACCCGGATCAAAGACCCCAAGGTCAAGTTTGCTTTATTTTTCTACGCCGGTCATGGGGTCCAACTGGATTGGCGCAATCATCTCATTCCCATCAATGCCAAAGTGATGTCTGCCGAGGATGTTCGCCAGCAAAGCCTGGATATAAGCGTTTTGCTTTCCTACATGGGACAAGTCAAGAACAAGAGTTTTCTGGTGATTCTTGATGCGTGCCGCGAGGACCCCTTTGCTGGTACCTACCGGGCGCCTGTCAAGGGATTGAGTCAGTTTGACGCGCCTGCAGGCAGTCTTCTCGCGTTTTCCACTGCCCCGGGCAGCGTTGCCCGTGACGGTGAAGGATCAAACGGTTTGTACACCGGGCACTTGCTGCGGGAACTAGCTGTCAAGGGAGCGAAAATTGAAGACGCCTTCAAACGGGTACGACTTAACGTACGAATGGAGTCCAATGGTCAGCAAATTCCATGGGAAAGCACTTCCATGGAAGACGATATTTACCTCTTTGAAAGCACTCGAAAACAATTGTCCGATGCCGAGCAGGACGAACTGCTTGAAAAAGAAATAGCCGCCTGGATGCGCGTCAAATCAAGCAATGATCCCAATAGACTCGCCGACTTTATTCGTGAGTATCCGAGTGGAAGCACTAGCGAGTTGGCACAATCGCGACTCAATAGGTTGCTTGCAGCGCAGCGCAGCCAGCTGCCAAGCGAAAAGCTGCAAAAAATACATTGGTTTGGGAACGGATTTCTGAACCTTTCCACGGCTTCTGAAGAAAGTTATACAGCGCCGATGCGAATAGCCCCCACCCCTTACTACCTGGGTTTTGATGAGTTTCGCCGAAATTACACCGCTGGAGACGAGTTTGGTTTTTCCGTAATCAATGGACTTTCAAAAGTAGCAGTGCCTTTGAAAATGCAAGTAACCCATGTGGATCTGGATCAGGATCGAGTTGAATACAACGGTGGCGAGTATGTCTCTGACACGATGGGCAACATACTGAAAAATCTTCGCGGGACCTTTGATGCTCCAAGGCAGTTTTATCCTGCAGAACTTTTTTTGGGTAAAAAGTGGCGAACCCGATTTAAGCAGGCTCGTTCAGGTGGACTCAGTTACACGTTTGATTACAAATTGAAGGTAGTTGGCAAAGAAAAAATCAAAGTGCCAGCTGGAACCTTTGAAACTTACAAAATTGAGGCTCGCGGTTTCAATATCGAATTGGGTGCAAGTATTGAGCGCAACATTTGGGTTAGTCCTGGAATCAACGCTGATATAGCACACGAGACGATTGTTCGGCTGCCGAACAGGAAGATTGGCATTGACCAATTTGACCGACAGGAATTAGTGCGCTATTCCGTGAATAAGAAACCCGCAATGTCACCCGCAAAAATCAAGTTCGCTACAAACAATGTCAATAAAGTGAACTATTTGCAGTCAGCGTCAATGACTCCCTGAACCCGTTTTGTTTCAGCGTTCCGTGCGGCATCGTCCATCACCTGACGCTCGCCCGAGGCGGAAGTTTGGGCAATGCGAATGCCGGAGTCCAGGGTCACTTTGGCCTGCTTTGCACGGGCGCAGTTCTCCACCTTGGCCTTTGCAACCCGATCTTCTTCGGCCTTGCGTTTTGCTGCTTCCGCGTCAGCTGCCTGCTTCTTTTTGGTCTCCAGCTCTTTTTCCAAACCAGCTGGCTTGGCACTGCTGGCTGGCAAGCTCAAAACCGGCGCAACGGATTCCGTTCCCGCTACTTCGGAGCTCAAACCGCTTGAGGCTCCCGCTTTTCCGCCTGGGCGCTTCAAAATATTTTTGTCTGCTATTTCGGGCGGCGGAGCGCGGTCGCTAAAGACCTTGCGGCCGTCCTTGTCTAACCATTGCCACTGCGCCAACGAATACCCGCAAGTGCAGGTCAGGATCAACGCTGTCAAAGAGCTAAGTAGTCGCATGGAGGCAGTGTATCCGCCTGGCATCAAGTGCGCCACAGGTACAATTCGTCTTTTGGAGCTAAGACATGCGCCTTTTAGGAAAAGCGCTCACCTTCGACGATGTGTTGTTGGTGCCAGCGTTCTCCCAGGTCCTTCCCAAGGACACCTCTCTCGCTACCCGTTTTTCTCGCAATATCACCCTGAATCTGCCCTTGGTGTCCGCCGCAATGGACACGGTGACAGAAGCGCGCTTGGCCATTGCAATCGCGCAAGAAGGTGGAATAGGAATAGTGCACAAAAACCTGACGCCTGTAGAACAGGCTGCACAGGTTGCGAAAGTCAAGCGCTACGAATCCGGTCTTCTGCGCGATCCAGTAGTCATCACTCCCCAAACCACAGTGCGGGAAGTCATGGCCTTATCAGTTCAGTTGGGCGTGTCGGGTTTCCCCGTTTGTGAGGGCGGCAAGGTCGTTGGCATTGTTACCGGGCGCGATCTACGGTTTGAGACCCGTTACGACCAGACGGTACGGGAGATCATGACTCCGAGGGAGCGTCTGGTGACGGTGCCCGATGGAACAACCCCTGAAGCCGCCAAAGCCTTGCTCAATAAGCACAAATTGGAACGTCTGCTGGTCGTCAATGATGCCTTTGAACTCAAGGGCTTGATCACCGTCAAAGACATTACCAAGCAGCTCAATTTTCCCAATGCGGCCCGTGACGCTACTGGCCGATTGCGTGTGGGTGCAGCCGTTGGCGTGGGGGAGGGTACCGAGGAGCGTGTAGAAGCATTGGTGCGCGCTGGTGTCGATGCCATTGTGGTCGATACAGCCCATGGTCACAGCAAGGGCGTGATTGAGCGCGTGCGGTGGGTGAAGCAAAACTATCCACAGGTCGATGTGGTTGGCGGCAATATTGCCACCGGTGCTGCTGCACTTGCTCTTGCCGAAGTAGGTGCTGATGCTGTCAAGGTGGGTATTGGTCCGGGCTCTATCTGCACAACGCGCATCGTGGCCGGTGTCGGTGTTCCACAAATCATGGCGATTGACAGCGTTGCTTTGGCGCTCAAGGGAACAGGCGTACCGCTTATCGCTGATGGCGGCATTCGCTACAGCGGCGATATCGCCAAGGCCATTGCAGCGGGAGCCAGTTCGGTGATGATGGGTGGCATGTTTGCTGGAACCGAAGAGGCGCCGGGCGAAGTCATCCTGTATCAGGGTCGAAGTTACAAGAGTTATCGCGGCATGGGCAGCATAGGTGCCATGCAGCAAGGAAGTGCTGATCGGTATTTTCAGGAGTCCAGTACAGGCAATCCCAATGCCGACAAGCTGGTGCCAGAGGGCATAGAAGGGAGGGTTCCTTACAAAGGATCCATGGTCGCCATCGTCTTTCAGATGGCTGGTGGAATTCGTGCCAGTATGGGCTACTGTGGATGCCCAACCATTGCAGAGATGCAGGAAAGGGCCGAGTTTGTCGAAATTACTACGGCCGGTATCCGTGAAAGCCATGTTCACGACGTGCAAATCACCAAAGAAGCTCCGAACTACCGGGCTGAATAAGCATGCACCAGAAAATTCTGATTCTTGACTTTGGCTCCCAGGTTACGCAGCTGATTGCCCGCCGGGTGCGTGAAGCCCATGTGTTCTGCGAAGTTCACCCTTGCGATGTCACAGAAGACTGGCTTAGAGCCTATGCGCGTGATGGCAATTTGAAGGGCATTATTCTCTCTGGTAGCCACGCCAGCGTGTATGAGGACACGACAGACAAAGCTCCTAAACTGGTTTTTGAGTTAGGCATTCCGGTTTTGGGAATCTGCTACGGAATGCAGACCATGGCACACCAACTTGGTGGCGTGGTTACCAGCGGCCATAAACGTGAATTTGGCCATGCGGATGTCCGTGCGCACGGGCACACGCAACTTCTGGATGGAATTCAGGACTACGCTACACCGATGGGTCACGGTATGTTGCAGGTCTGGATGAGCCACGGCGACAAGGTGACTGAACTGCCCCATGGCTTCAAACTCATGGCGAGCACGGACAGTTGCCCGATAGCGGGCATGGCAGACGAAGATCGACGCTTTTACGGTGTCCAGTTCCATCCCGAGGTGACCCACACAAAACGTGGCGCAGCGATTCTGGAGCGATTTGTTCTGGACATTTGCCAAACCCGGGCCGACTGGATCATGGGCGACTACATCGCCGAAGCAGTCGTCAAGATTCGCGAGCAGGTAGGCAAGGAAGAAGTCATTTTGGGCCTTTCAGGTGGAGTGGACTCCTCTGTGGCTGCGGCCCTCATCCACAGAGCGATTGGCGACCAGCTGACTTGCGTATTTGTCGACCACGGATTGTTGCGCCTCAATGAGGGCGACATGGTGATGGACATGTTTGTTGGCAAGCTACACGCCAAGGTAGTGCGGGTAGACGCTGAAGACCAGTTTCTTGGGCACCTGAAAGGGGTTAGCGACCCTGAAGCTAAGCGCAAGATCATTGGGCGGGAGTTCGTAGAGGTATTCAAAGCCGAAGCAGCCAAGTTGAAAAGCGATGAGTCCCGCCATGTGGCTTGGTTGGCCCAAGGCACCATTTACCCGGATGTCATCGAATCAGGAGGCGCTGGCAACAAGAAGGCAGTGACTATCAAGAGCCATCACAATGTAGGCGGCTTGCCTGAACAACTGGGTCTGAAACTGCTGGAGCCTTTACGCGAGTTATTTAAAGACGAAGTGCGTGAGTTGGGCGTGGCGTTGGGGTTGCCATACCACATGGTGTATCGCCATCCATTCCCAGGCCCTGGCTTGGGTGTGCGGATTCTGGGCGAAATCAAGAAGGAGTATGCAGATCTGCTACGCCGAGCCGATGCAATCTTCATCGAAGAGTTGCGTAACTTCGTAGACGATGTGTCTGGCAAGAGCTGGTACGACCTTACCAGCCAGGCCTTCACCGTTTTTCTGCCGGTGAAAAGCGTGGGTGTAATGGGGGATGGCCGAACCTATGACTATGTGGTGGCGCTTCGTGCAGTTCAAACGAGTGACTTCATGACGGCAGATTGGGCTGAATTGCCTTATGCATTGCTCAAGAAAGTCTCCAGCCGAATCATCAATGAAGTGCGTGGCATTAACCGTGTGACCTACGATGTGAGCAGCAAGCCCCCTGCGACCATTGAGTGGGAATAATTTCTGTTCGTAATCAGTAGTCCATGGATGACACCCATTGGATGTCTCTGGCGCTTGCACAAGCCACAGAGGCTGCAAAGGCTGGCGAAGTTCCGGTAGGAGCGGTCGTTGTCAAGGACGGAAAACTGATCGCAAGTGGAAGAAATTCGCCTATTGCGCAAAATGATCCATCGGCACATGCCGAAATTGCAGCTCTGCGATCGGCGGCCCGCCAATTGGGCAACTACAGGTTGGAGGGCTGTACGCTGTATGTGACTTTGGAGCCTTGTCCTATGTGTGCAGGCGCCATTTTGCAGTCTCGGTTGGAACGTGTTGTGTTCGGGGCCTCAGACCCCAAAACAGGCGCGGCAGGGTCTGTGGTCAACTTGTTTGAGAACAGCCAGTTGAATCACCAAACTCGAGTAATTGGTGCGGTGATGCCAACGGAATGTTCCGCATTGCTGCAGGAGTTTTTTCAAGAAAAGCGCAGTTGGCGCCGTTCGATTGCGCAGCCTTTGCGCGAAGACGCATTGCGCACTCCGGATGCAATTTTTGAACTTATGCATGAATTTCCATGGCAAGCCCACTATTTGTCGGATTTACCAGTTTTGTCCGGTCTTCGCATGCACTACCTTGATGAAGGCGGAGTAGGGGAGGCCGGCGACTCTGTGGTTGTGGCTTTGCATGGCAACTCAGAGTGGGGGTACGTTTTCCGCAAACAAATACCTGTCTGGCTTGCGGCAGGCAAACGGGTCATCGTGCCTGATTTGATTGGTTTTGGAAGAAGTGACAAGCCCAAGCGAATCGACTTTCATACCTTTGACACTCACTGCAAATGTCTTCTGGGTCTTTTGCAGCATCTACGACTGAGTTCGTTTGATCTGGTGGTATCCCATAACCTTTTCGCGCCAGATGATGCCTCAGGTGCGATGAGCCTGGTGTTTCCCGATGCCGGATACAAGGCTGCTATTCGCGCATTTGCCGACGGGAATCTTTCTACAGCCCGCATTGGCCAATGGGTGTTGGACCAGCGCCTTACTTGATAATGCAGGCGTGAAGAAAAAACATATCTACATTTACTCGCCCTCTGGCGCCGTTCGCGACCGGGCTGCATTTAAGCGAGGGGTGAAACGATTGACAAAGCTAGGGCACGAGGTTGAAGTAGACCAGGATGCCCTACAAAGCTATCAACGGTTCGCCGGGGACGACGCTACACGCCTTGCAGCATTGCACCGGGCTTCGGCCAGCGGTGCCGATGTCGCCCTCATTTCCCGCGGTGGTTATGGATTTAGCAGAATTTTGGGCGGCATTCAATACAAGAAGGTTGCCAAGGCAATCGATTCAGGCATGCAGTTCGTCGGCATTAGTGATTTCACTGCCTTTCAGCTGGCCCTGTTTGCCAAAACAGGGAGTGTTACCTGGGCGGGGCCGGCACTCTGTGAGGGTTTTGGTGCCTTGCCTGAACCAGATGACATCATGGAAGATTGCTTCAATGATATGTTGCTAGGTCAGGGCGAGGGCGCGGGTTGGCGTTTGCCGTCGAATGAAAAAGATACGCGCATCCATGTAAGAAATGCTCGCCTTTGGGGCGGCAATCTTGCGATGCTTGCTTCTCTGCTGGGTACTCCCTATTTCCCTGAAGTAAAGGGAGGGGTATTGTTTTTGGAGGATGTCGGTGAACATCCGTATCGTATTGAGAGGATGCTTACCCAGCTTTTGCATGCGGGCGTGTTGGCATCCCAAAAGGCCATCGTATTTGGGCAATTCACTGAGTTCAAACTGACGCCCCATGACAAGGGGTACAGATGGTCGTCGGTACTTCTCTGGCTGCGAAGTCATGTGAAAGTTCCGGTGTTGAGTGGCTTGCCATACGGCCATGTGCCAACCAAGGTGCTGTTGCCAGTTGGCGCTTTGGTTGAATTGGTCTGTGAAGAGCGCGATGCTTTGATTCATTGGGGGCATTTGGGTTAGAAACGAGGTCATATTTATCCTAAACTCCAAGTAGTGATGAATAGCAGGATGGGAACTTAAAGGAATGGGTGTTCAAGCCACGGTCGTATTTACCGATCTGCACGGCAGCACAGCCGTGTTCGAAGCATTGGGGAACGTGCGCGCAACGGAGACAGTCACTGAAATTACCGCGTGGA
>CAJBMJ010000148.1 GCA_903954045.1 uncultured beta proteobacterium
CTGTTGACTCCGACACGGCCCTTGGTTTCTGTCACAATGCCGCCACTTTCGCTCTATTACGAACCTCAACAAGGAAACCCTATGCCCAGCGAGCTCATCAAACACACCACCGACGCTACCTTTGAAGCCGATGTACTTCAATCAGTACAACCCGTCTTGGTGGACTATTGGGCTGAATGGTGTGGCCCTTGCAAAATGATTGCCCCCATCCTTGACGAAGTGTCTACCGCCTATGAGGGCAAGTTGCAAATTGCGAAGATGAACGTTGATGAAAACCGTGACATTCCGGCCAAGTTCGGCATTCGCGGAATCCCGACCCTGATGCTTTTCAAGGACGGAAAGCTCGCTGCAACCAAAGTTGGGGCCTTGAGCAAAGCCCAGCTGACTGCATTTATCGATCAGCAACTGGTCTGATTTTTTCTTTCCGGCCGTGACACCGCTGCACGGTCGGTTTTTCCTGTCATAATCTTTTCGTTCACCAGCCATAAAACGCTGGCACCGTTCTCGGTCTTGAACAGTGATGTGAGGCAGCAGCTGCTGTTACTCTCCCCAATCCCCTGAATTTTCGATACACCTCCGACATTCGGTAACTTCCCCTACAACGGGACCCATTTCATGCACTTAAACGAACTCAAGGCACTGCATGTGTCTGAAGTCCTCAAACAAGCCGAAGAACTAGAAATAGAAAACACCGGCCGCATGCGCAAACAGGAATTGATGTTTGCCATCATCAAAAAGCGGGCACGCGCTGGCGAGCAGATCATTGCAGATGGCGTTCTGGAAATTTTGCCTGATGGTTTTGGTTTCCTTCGCAGCCCAGACACCAGCTACACGGCGAGCACAGACGATATCTACATTAGCCCTAGCCAGGTTCGCCGCTTCAATTTGCACACCGGCGACATGATTGAAGGCGAAGTACGTACACCCAAAGACGGCGAACGTTATTTCGCTCTGAACAAGTTAGACAAGGTCAATGGTGGCCCGCCGGAAGGCAACAAACATAAGGTTATGTTTGAAAATCTGACCCCCCTGTTTCCCAAAGTGCAAATGCGCCTCGAACAGGAGATCAAGACCGACGAGAACATCACCGGTCGCATTATTGACATCATCGCCCCCATTGGCAAAGGTCAGCGCGCATTGCTGGTTGCTCCGCCCAAGAGCGGCAAAACGGTCATGATGCAACACATCGCCCATGCAATCAGCGCCAACTACCCAGATAGCCACATGATGGTGCTGTTGGTAGATGAGCGCCCCGAAGAGGTGACCGAAATGCAACGCACGGTCAAAGGGGAAGTGATTGCCTCTACCTTTGATGAACCCGCCGCTCGGCACGTTCATGTGGCAGAAATGGTGATTGAGCGTGCCAAACGCTTGGTCGAACTCAAGAAAGATGTGGTGATCCTGCTGGACTCCATCACCCGCTTGGCCAGGGCCTACAACAACGTTGTACCTTCTTCTGGCAAGGTATTGACGGGCGGCGTGGATTCAAACGCACTGCAACGACCCAAAAGGTTCCTGGGTGCTGCACGCAATGTCGAGGAGGGTGGATCGCTCACCATCATTGCCACTGCGCTGGTAGATACCGGCAGCCGTATGGACGAGGTTATTTTTGAGGAGTTCAAAGGCACTGGCAACTCGGAAATTCACCTGGACCGCCGCCTCTATGAAAAACGCGTGTTCCCCTCTATACAGCTCAACCGCAGCGGCACACGTCGGGAAGAGTTGCTTCTTCAGCCCGAAATTCTGCAGAAAACCCGCATCCTGCGCCAATTCCTCTACAACATGGATGAAATTGAATCCATGGAGATGGTACTCAAACAAATGAAAGCGACGAAGAACAACAGCGAGTTCTTCGACATGATGCGCCGCGGCGGCTAAATAGGTATTTATCTAAGCGGCGATGGGGCCAGCCTCCAAATGGAGGGTGGCCCTTTTCACATCTATTGTGCAGATGCACCAGAGCCGACCACAGCACCTTCGGATGGGCGAGGTGGCTTGATCTTGACTTTGAACTGGTTTTTGAGGGCCTGAAAGTAGGCTTGATTTTCCGCACCGGCCACCCATTGGGCATACTGCGCCCGCTGTTGCTTGGCGGCGACTTCCGGCACAGCGCCGCGCTCCAGAACCTTGTTCACACGCAGCACCGCATATCCTTGCGCTCCCAGATCCACACCCACCCATGCAGGCAGCGAACTGGTATTTGCACGCAAGGCAGCGTCAAGCGCTGCCGGAGGGATGCTTTTTGCCTGATCGCGGGCCACCACGGTGCTCGCGGGCAGACTTGCCTGTGCCGGGTTGCTTTTCCAGGCAGTCAGTTTTTCCTGTCCATCCTTTTTGGCCAGCTCAGCGGAACGTGTAGCCAAGAGGCGCTCACGCACTTGGGCCTTGACTTCACCGAGCGGAAGGACACGGGCGGGGAAATACTCTGTGATACGCGCCGATACCAATTGGTTGGCCGCTGTTTCTACCGCTTCTGTGTTGCGCTTTTTCTCCAAGGCATCCGGGTTGAACACGGCGGAAAGAAGTTTTGCGTTGGCAAGCACACCAGACTGACCGGGTGACGGTTGACGCTGCACATTGTTGGCAGACTTGATTTCCAGTTTCAACTTTTCGGCAATGGGCTTCAGGCTGTCAGACTGTTCATACACGCTGTTGCTAAAGGTCTCCGCAGCCTCGGCAAACTTGCGCTGAGCTTGTTGGGTACGCAGGTCCGACTCGATGCCAGCACGCAACTCTTCAAAACTTTTCTGTTTAGGCGCATTAATGTCGGTCAACTTGATGATGTGAAAGCCAAATTCCGATTCGACGAGATCGCTGATTTCACCTTTTTTGAGCGCAAAGGCCGCCTCCTCAAAAGGCTTGACCATGGCTCCACGACCAAAGAAATCCAGATCACCCCCGTTGGCAGCAGAACCAGGATCCTGAGAGTTACTGCGCGCCAGTTCGGCAAAGCGTTCCGGAGATTTACGCAGCTGCTCTAGCAATGAACTAGCGCTTGATTTGGCTTTTTCGCGTTCGCTCGCTGGCATGTCTTTGGGGGCGTTAAACAAAATGTGGCTGGCACGACGCTCTTCCTTGCCACTGAGACGCCCAACGTTTTGCTCGTAATAGGTTTTTAGGTCGGCCTCATTAATTGGAATGGTCTTCTTCACACTTTCCATATCCAGCACGAGGTACTCGACATTGGCAGTTTCTGGGGCTTGGAACATGGGTTGATTGGCTTGGTAGAAAGCTTCTACATCCGCGTCACTCAGTTCCACCTTTTTAACGTAGTCCGCAGCCGAGAACCGGGCTAACTGAACGTCACGGCGTTCGAAGAATGCATTCAGTGCTGCGTCCGCTTGGGCGCCGGTTGAAAAGGCCGAGGCTAGTACACCAGACTCAGCTTGCCTGACGGACAAATCATTGCGGACCCGTGCCTCAAAGCCTTCGGGCGTCAACCCTTGCTGGCCCGCCAGTTGGCGATAGCGCTCCATATCCAGGGAACCGTCGGGCTTGCGAAGGGATGCGATGGTCTGATTCTGCTGCAACTCCCGGGCCAACCGAGCATCTGTAGTAACCAAATGCGCCTCCTGGGCAGCTAGCGCCATCACCCGATCTCGCACCATTCGCTCTAGCGTCACATACCTGGCCTCAGATGAATCCAGCATTTTCGGATCAATGTTGGGCATGGACGAACGCAGACGGTCTGCTTCAACCTTATGCGCAGCATCCCATTCCACTTGGGTAATGCCCTGCCCACCGACTTCCGCTACTTTTTCGCCACCACCATCCACGCTACGGTAACCATCCACCCCCACAAGCACAAAGGCTGGAATGGTCAACGCAAACATGATGAACATCATGATCTTCGTGTGCTTGCGAACGAAATCAAACATGCGTGAACTCTCCCTCAAAACAACAAAAAAGGCGAACAACCATGTTCGCCTTTGCTAGGGTGGCGGGTGTCAACGGGCTCAAAACGTCAACCTATGCCCTGTCTGGGCTATCCCGCTACCGATGGTGGGGCATTATAGGCGCGTTGGTGATGTTTCCTGCCACGCAAAGTCCACTTCAACCTTGAGCCATTAGCCTAAATTACGCTCGTTCAACGCTGTCTGAAGTTGCACAAAGGCTGCCTGCATATCAGAGTAAAGCTTTTGTGTGTGTACCCAGTCAGGAACTGCACTGGATGCCTCCATTTGTGTAGCAATCTGTGCCATGCGCTCAATCCCCAGATTTCCGCTTGAACCCTTGGCTTCGTGGCTGAGTGCGCCGACCATTGCTTGGTCTTCGCTAACAATGGCAAGCTGAAGTTTTTCCAATAGCGTAGCGGTGGAAGAAACGTACAAATCAAAAAGGCTTTGAATGAGATCCGGGTCGTCGCCAAAATACTCTTCCAGTCGCTCAAAGTCGATCACCTTTGCAGGTGTTTCAAGCTCCGCAACCGCCTCGGTTTCCGGCGCCGGAGGCACTGAACTTGCAGACCCGTTTCGCCCGATCAACATGGGTGAACCAGCCCAATGCGCCAGCGCCCGACCCAATTCGGACGGGGCGATGGGCTTGCTGATGTAATCATCCATGCCTACTTCCATGCAACGTTCGCGGTCTCCCTGCATTGCATTGGCCGTCATGGCGATAATCGGGATTCTGCCCCCCCCCGAGTGCTGCTCAGCCATACGAATCGCCATGGTCGCCTTGAATCCATCCATCAATGGCATTTGGCAATCCATGAATACGGCGCAATAGTTGTGCCCGGCGGGATCTGACAGCGCGTCAAGTGCTTCTTGACCATTTCCAACGATGTGCAAGGCATAGCCCAACTTGTTGATTTGCAACTGGGCTACTTTCTGGTTGGTGAGATTATCTTCCGCAAGCAGAATAAGGCGGCGATTCGCCGTTTCATTGGTGGGATTGGGCATTACCGGCAGATCACCACCCACATGACCGGGCTTTACTGCGTGCACAAGTGCTTCGGGGTTGTCTGACAAGCTGTCAAAGAGTTGCGACTGGCGCACAGGCTTTGACAGGCAGTCTGCAAAACCTGCAGCGATCGCCCGGTCGCACAAGGTCGCTCTGTCGTGCGCGGTCATCATCACCAGGCGCATGCCGTCGAACTGCCTGTTGGCACGCACTGCTGCGGCAAGCTCAAAGCCATCCATGGTTGGCATGGAATAGTCAATCAGCGCGACGCTGTAGGGATGCCCGACGTCGGCAGCGTCTGTCATCAACTTAAGCGCCTCCTCTCCACTTGCTGCACCATCGTTGCGAAGATTCCAGGAAGCGAGGAAACGGTGCAGAATTTTGCGGTCACTGGCGTGGTCATCAACAACAAGCACACGCATCCCGGATGCATCGATCAGTTCTCGCCTGAGTCCAGCGTCGTGCGAAGTGTTTTCAAAGTCACTGTCGAGCGCGCTCACCATAGGCAGACGAAACCAGAATGTAGAACCCTGCCCTTCGGCACTGATGACGCCGATCTGCCCCCCCATCAACTCCACCAATTGCTTGCTTATGGCCAAGCCAAGACCGGTACCGCCGTACTTGCGGGTCGTGGAGCTATCAGCCTGGGTAAATGACTGGAACAGTTTGGACTGGGTTGCCTGCGACATGCCGATGCCAGTGTCCTTAATTTCAAACCGGATCATGGCTTGCCCAGCAACAGACTCCCCAAACAGGCTGAGTTCCACTGCGCCCTTATCTGTGAATTTGATTGCATTGCCAATCAAATTGAGCAAAATCTGCCGAAGGCGAGTTGGGTCACTGCGCAAGGCACGGGGCAGTGTGGGATCCACAAAACTGGTCAGCGACAGCAACTTCTCGCGGGCCTTGGCCTGCAGCAACTCGACAGTGCCTTCAACGACCTGAATAGGAAGGAAGTCAGTGGTGTCAATCTCAAGTTTGCCAGCCTCGATTTTGGAAAAATCGAGAATGTCATTGATGATCGTCAGCAGCGCACCGGCAGAGTCTCTTACCACCTGCGTGAAGTCGCGTTGCTCGCCATCCAAGTTGGTATCGAGCAATAGATCGGTCATGCCAATGATGCCATTCATAGGCGTGCGAATCTCATGGCTCATGTTTGACAAAAACTCTGACTTCAAACGGGAGTTTTCCAGCGCCTGATCTCGCGCACTCCGAAGCGATCGTTCAGCTTCCTTGCGGGGTCCTATATCTGTCAGCAACCCGATGCAGTGGGTGATGAGCCCTTGTTCATCGTGAACCGGCGAACAATGCAGCTCAGCCGCGTAGGGGGTGCCGTCTTTGCGGCAATAGGTCAACTCTGCGGTGAATCCTTTGCCCGCCATCAGCTCGGCATAGAGCTGATTCAGCTTGTCAGTGCGCTCACCCGCAGCACCCAGCATTGACGTTCGACAGCCCATCACTTCTTGGCTTGCGTAACCCGTGATTTCGGTGAATGCTGGATTCACATACTCGATGGTCGGGCCATCCTGTGTTGCATCGGCATTGGCAATGAAAATCCCTTGGCCAATTTCCTGCAAAGCTGCCTGTTGAAGGCGAATGCGTGACTCGCTGGCCTGACGTTCGCTGATATCCTGAAAGGAAACCAAAGACCCCACCACAAGCCCTTCCAGCAACAATGGCTTGGACCGATACGATACCGGGAAGCAATTGCTGTTTCGGCCCACGAAATGCTCTTCGCCATCCAGAGAAATTCCTTCGCTAAGCACGGCTATAAGCGGGCATTCTTCTCGAGGATAGTGACCACCATCCGGCCTGGTATGGTGAATGGCCAAATGGGCTTGCTGCCCGACCAACTCCTCTGACTTCCAGCCAAGCAGTTGCTCGGCAGCAGAGTTGATGAAGGTAATGTTTCCCTGCATGTCTGTGGCGTACACACCGTCACTCAAGGTGCCTAGCATAGTATCGCTTTGCAAGCGCTGACGCTCCACTTCTTCTTTGGCGCTCTTGGTGGCCGCCAGCGCGGCGCTGAGTCGGCCCAAGAACAAAAAACCCGCCGTGGCACCTAGAACGAGAACAATCGCCAGGAGCATGGTCTCAAGGTGCTTGAGTCGATCTTTCTGGTGCGCAAGTTCCAACTCAAGTGCCCGGAGTCGTTGATCGCCCTCAAGAAAAAGTCGATTGGCATTTTCATCCAACCGCTCAAAGTGGGGCGGCACCTGCTTGAGCAGAAGTGCGATTTCGTCTTCAACATGAAAAAACTGTTTCCGGTCTTCACGCTCCAGTGCTTGCCAGCGCGCCCGCAGCTTCTCACCAAGAATGTCTGAAAGTTCATTCAGTTGAGCCAACTGAGGCTCTATCTCTATGACTTCCATGACCGCAACCTGGCCATTCAGTTCGGGAAGATAACTGGCCTCGCGTACCAACTCATCACGGCCACCGACATTGAGGTGCAATTCTCTGCGTACCGTGCCACCCTTTTGCAGGACACCCAAATCATGGCGGAGTTTGTCGAGTTGGCTTTCCACCGCCGCACGAACGCGTTCAAAGCCTTTGGCATTCTGAGTCACCGCCATGCGGTAAATGTCTTTCTCAACGCCCTGAATGCCCCGGACTATTTCTTCACCGACAAAAAGACGGGCCCTCTCGTTGGAACCCCGCTTGCTCAGATCCGATTCAAGGTCATTGAAAAACCACCGCAACCCGAACACCAAGGCAATGCACAGCAAGAAAATAAAAGCCAACCACCGCAGAGGCGTATCGAGCCTCTTGTCGAAGTAATCACGCAATTCCCGGCTGGAATTTGGCATACCGATTGGCTTAGCTATTTGCCTGCCTTCAATGTTTTGTTGTCCAGGAACCCGTGCTTGCGAAAGATGGCTTGCCCCTCTTCACTGGCAGCCAGTGTCATGAAACGACGCGCGACTTCAGGCTGCTTGGAGCTTGCAAGCAAGCTCAACTCAAGTGCCTGAGGCTTTGCCAGACTCGGACTCAAATCGATCGTATCCACGAAACCGACGTTGTCAGCGAAATAGCCCACCGCCCGCCAGTTCATGGCAAGGTCCGCTTCCTTGCGTTTGAGCGCCAACGCCAGACTGCGCGAATCTGGTGAGAGAAAAGCCGAAGACTTGACCACTTTCTGGTAGACGCCCAGACTATCGAGAATGTCTTTGGTTTCCTGACCAACACTGCCTGAAGTTGCGTTACCTACTATGGCTGTCAAGTCTTTGCGCAACAGTTCGTGGGGATCGCCTTTGACTTGCTTTGGATTGCCTTTTTGCACCATCAGGGCCATCTGGTTGTAGCCAACAGTCACAAAACTTCCCAACAAACCTTCTTTGAGGTACTTGGCTCTGAATGATGGCTCACCCGGCAGATACCAGTCTCCCACCCCGCTCTTCTTGGCAGACTGGTACAGATGCTCAGAGCCACCCTGGGCTATAGACAGTTTCACATTCTCGCGGGCCTCAAACAAGTGCGCTATTTCCGTCATGGGGTGAACCATGGTGATGCCGCAATAAAGAAGCATCTCAGGTTTTGCATTCTGGGCAAATGCACTGTGACTTACCAAGAACAACAAAGCTGCCACCGCACGAAAAAACTTGCTAAACATATTCAATTGCTAAAAAAGTGATATTGCTCCAATTAGACACCATGCGAATCATCGGTTTCCAGGGCTCCATACAGCACCAACTGTCCGCGGCCAAGCTCCTTGGCCCGGTAAACAGCGGCATCGGCGCGAGCCATTAAATCCCTCAGCGAATCATCTTGGGGTTTCAGAAGAGCCAGGCCACTGCTGAAATTGATCGGAAATCCGAGTTCATGCGGGGCCTTGGCAGCAAGGGCAGCCCGCAATCGACGGTCGAAACCCTCGCCCGCAGCTAAATCAGCGTGCGGCATCAATATACAAAACTCCTCGCCACCCAAGCGCGCAATCACATCTCCACTGCGCTCGCCTTCAACCAGTAAATGGCCAAATAGTTGCAAAGCTCTGTCCCCCACATCATGGCCATGGGTGTCATTGATTTTCTTGAAGTAATCAAGGTCCAGCGCAATCAGAGCCAGCGGAAATTGGTGGCGTTGGGCCTGTGCCACCAGCACTGATGCCGCCCCCGACCATCCGTGGCGGTTAAGTACCCCAGTCAATTGATCGGTGATTGCGAGTGTTCGCAACTGGTGCTCGGCTTCTTCCCTCCAGGCCACCAAAACCGCAACGTTGACCATGACAAGGGTGATATTGGCGAGTAGCAAAGCCACCAGATTCACAGGATGGGGCGCTGTAAAGTTGGGGTACAAATCCGTGAACCAGGCACCCATCACGCCACGAGCGGCAGTCAGGACCGCCATGATGAACAGACAGTATAGGATTACCCATCGCCAGCGTCCACCCAATCGCGAAACGGGATGAAGGGTGGAGTAAGCCACGATCAACAACTGCAAGGCAATCCAGAGGTTTGCCCAGCCCACACGTACAGGATAGCTGGAAAAACTCAGCATGTAGCCCAAAGGCATAACTATGGCCGCAATGGCAAGCAGCCGCCGTAGGGGTCTAGGTCCAAGCCAACCCGTAATCGCCAAATAAAGAAGCCAGTTGGCTCCACTGATGGACATCATGGCTATGGTCGACAGCGCCCAATCCATCCAGGTGCCGCTCATTTGGCCAGACACGATCAAGGCAATCCAACCCACTGCCTGCACCATGAGTGCACGCCGCGCATCGCGCGCAGAGTCGCTCAGTTGCGCTCCCATGATGATCGGAAGCGTAGTCGCCAACACCAGGAGGTTGGCAACGTTGACAATCAGCAGGGTGTCTGGATCCAGTCGCATGGGCCGATTATGGAGGCTCCAAGCGGCAACCCGATGAACTGTCTCACTTCCAGAACACCTGATTTCCAGACTCAAACGGGCCACTCAAGGTTTGGAAATTCCATTCAATTTTCTATTCATAGCCTGTGAAATATAGATCTATAGCTGCAAAATAGATAGCAATTTGCTACCAAAGAAAGGGCTGGTCATTGAGACTCTATCTGCTGCGGGTTGCGCAACTGATCTTTGAACCGCTCCATCAGCGACCACAGGTCTGTCAGTAGATCCCGCGATCTTCCATTGCCGTCCATTGGATCATCCGAAACCGCCTTATCGCTCGTACCAAAATCCCTGCTCAATTCCATTGGCGCGGTCGACCTAGCGACTTCTTCATAAACCGCTGCCACCGTTTGCATTTCCTGGCTTTGCACCGAAAACGCATAGCTGCTCAGCGTGTCGCTATCACTGTTGATGTTGATGCGACTTGCAACCTGCATTGCTTCTTCCATATTGCCGTCAAATACGTCATCGGCAACCTCCCCCACCTGCTTGGCCAGTGCATTGATTGCAAGCAGTTCTTCTTTACTCAGATCACCCTGAACACTTACCTCGAAGTCTGTAGATGACGAGGTCTCAGAGACAATATCCATCGAGATACCACCGTTCGTTTGCGAAGCCCCAGCCCGCGTAGCTTGGGCACTGGAGTGCGTGAAGCTCAAAGTGGCCACATCGCCATCAGCGGTTCGCACTTCAAATTCAAGCGATTCACTTCTGTCAATGGAAGACGAGACAAAAACACCGGAGGAAGTCGTTGGGACACCACTTCGGGAATACAGTGGAACTTCGTTGCCCAAAGCCGACTGAGGCGTGTACCGTGCTGAGGCAGCTCTGGGGCGCTGGTCATGTTCAGGTTCTTGACGGTTGCGAGCCACAACCGGATTGACCGCTCGAACGCCGCCCACCGAAAGGTCCCGGAATAGACTGCCAAACGCGGCACGCGATACAGACATCGGTGATTCAAACATGGGCTATCCAGAAGGGACAAATACTTGTCCTTGTATCGGCATAATCCGGCGAAACTAAAGCGACCGCCTCTATTCAGGCTGTCCAAGGTTTGGTTCGGTGCCAGTGTGCCCAACTGCATCATGCGCATCATTTCGTTGGTGCAGATGCCCGCTTTATCGAATGGCAACAATTTCTGTGTTGACTTGACCTTTGGGGAGAACCAGCGTTTATCAACGCATCTTTGCTTGGAACGTCAGATTTGCAGGTAACGCGATACTTGTTGAACCGCTGCTTCGGCGGACTCCAATGCGCCTTCCTGCCAGCCGTTAAATGACGACAGCCCATCTGCAGCAAAAAAAACAGGCGCTTGGCCCTGGCGCAATTGCTGCAGCGCCGCGTTGGACTCGGGACGCAACCGATAGGCCGCAGCGCGCTGAAATGGTATTCGAGCCCATTGCACCGCGAGGGCATGAAGGAATTTCAGGTCAGAAAAGCCTCTAAACTGCCGCAAGTACGATTCAGCCTGTTCGACCGCGCGGACCCGAGATCCGCGAAAAACTTCCTGCAAGGCATGCGAATTGCCGTACGCCACTACAACGCGCTGGACCGCAGGAACTGGATCGTGCGGCCATATCAGACGAAGTCCAGATTGATCCGGCTGATCACTCATCGAGTTGACAGGCCAACCCGATTCAGGGTCATCACCTGCTTCCCAAGCAACTTTGATGGCGTCAGCAGACTGCACCTGATGTAAAGCAGACTCAACCCCAGGGGCCCATCGCTGCAACAAAGGCCGAACCAGGCCCAGGGGTAATGCCACTAACACGGCATCGGACTGCGTGGCATGGGTCTGGTCACCAACCCTATATTCAACAACAGCGCGTGAGAAATGATTGTTTCTCTCGGGAATCAGGCGTAGTACTTGGCATCCGGTACGAACGCCACTCGTCAACCGACTCGCCATGCCATGTGGGAAAGCATCCATTCCGCCTGCGGCATAGAGTCCCATAGCTGGTTGGGAAACGTGTATGGGCATTAGCGCGATGCCCAATTCCATTGCCAAAGACATCATTCGCCGATGGTGTGGCATGACCCGCCATGCACCCGCATTGAAATACTGCCCTCCGGAAAAGTTACACGCCTGAGCCAACGTGGACGTATCGGGCACCAAATCTCCTTTTCGCAGCGTCCAGTTTCGTCCGCCGATCCGGTCCTGTGCCTCGTAAACAGTGACCGTGCAACCCGATTGCTGGAGTTGCCAAGCCGCATACAGGCCTGCCATGCCTGCGCCCAGAACGACCACGTGTTTAGGGTTGCGGTCAGCCATTGCCAAACACCCTGTACCAGCAAACAGTCCAGCCGAGAGAACGCTGCGACGTCCGACGGCGCCCAATATAGTTCGCTGAGAACTCAAAGTCATAATGAAACGATGAAAATTAACGCCTGGATCCACATCGTTTGTATAGCGCTTTTCCTGCTTAGTGGGCCTGAGGTTGGTCGCGCCGGTACGCGCTTGGAGCAAATCCAAACCCGCGGAACGCTGTTGTGCGGTGTTGCATCAAATGACCCAGGTTTTTCAGTTGCCAAGCCAGATGGTACCTATTCTGGTCTGGAAGTAGATATGTGCCGGGCCATTGCTTCGGCCATCTTCGGATCGGCGCACTACGCACGGTTTCAGTCTGTCGAAACGGTCCACGATTTTCTGGAAGATCCACACATCGACATCGTTTTCCATCGTCTTACCTGGACTTTGACCCGTGAAGCGCCTGGACAACTTGAGTTCGGGCCCGTGTACTTTCATGAACGGAACAGAAGTGGACGTCTTGAACCCGTGGCGCCACTGTTGCGGGACGAGAGCAAAGAATTCAGCCGAATTGTTCGATGGACCATCTTTGCCCTGATTGACGCCGAGGACAAGGGTTTAGGCAGCACTAACGTGGATCAAAAGGCTTCCCGCATGAATTGGGCGCCGCCCTCCACAGGGGAGGCTCTTGGTTTGGATGCGGGATGGGCGCGCAATCTGGTGAAGGAAGTCGGAAATTATGGAGAAATAGTGAAACGCCATCGGCATTCCACTCCCACTTTGCAAAGACCTCGAGGGCCCAATCGCACAGTTCGTAGCGGCGGCTTGCTGTGGGCGCCCGGTCTGTCCTGAACCCTAGAATCGCACCATGATCATTGCCACACTTGTTCTGCATACCCTGAGTGCCATGATTCTGCTTGGGGCACTAATGCATCAGGCTGCCTCCTGTTGGCGACCTGTGATGAACCTGAAGGGAAAGCAGCCCTCGATGGCACATAGCTTCATGTCAGTGCGCGGCAGAATTTACGCCAATACAGTGATTGCTACCTATATAGCCACGGTCGTTTTGGGTGACGTGCTGTACGGCCCCTACCGTGTCGACGTAAAAACCATGTTGTTTGACCTTGAGCTATGGTCATGGAATGGGATTTTTGAAGTCAAAGAGCATCTTGTTGCCCTGGGCTTGTTCCTTCTGGCGCCCTATTGGCACCTTTGGGCGGCCGAGAATCTGTCTGATTTCGCTGGACCGCGGCGTGCGGTCACCACCTTATTGGCAGCCATAGTCACGTTCGCACTGATAGCCGGTCATCTGCTGAACAACCTCAAGGGAGTTGGATTTTGAGCGGTCCCAATCAACTGTGGAGCGGACGCTGGGCTGCAGCAGCCCTTTTGGCCAGCGTGGCATACATCGTCGCCTATTCGCAAGAAGTAACACTGTTCTACTATTACCCTATGGTCAACGAGTGGCACCTATCCGCACAACCTCAGGCCTTGGGCCCAGGCATCACCTACTTCGGTTGGAAAGCCTTAGGCATAGTCACTGGCGCAATGGCGTTCCTTTTGCCTATGAAATGGCTTGCATGGATCTCCCCAACAGTGTTGCAATGGGGTGCCTACTCAATGGTATTGACCGTATGTGTCCACGAGTCGCACTGGTTTTTTCGATGATGAAACGTCTGGACTTTCTTGGGGTCTGCGGCTTGCTGGTACTGAACAGCATGACTTCAGCAGCCCTGGCCAACGGTACTCCATTTTTCTTTCCAAATTCACGAGGAGATGCAAACAGCCCGAACGCTTTGGTCTACACCGGCAACATCAAGGACACCCAGGGCCGCTATGTGGACAACGTTCAGGTACTGGTCATTGCCACCGATCTGGGTATGACAGTTCCTGTGCGCAATGATCGCCCTGGCCACTACCGCACCCCGGATGTCCATGGCTGGATCGAAAACCTGGGTGGGAAGGTCAACCCGGAGAAAATCCGCATTGATATACAAAAGCCCGGCTACATCCTGGCCAGACCCGTAGCGGTTCCAAGAAGAACTATTGGCACTCACTCCGTCGACATCGTTGTCAAATCTATCGGGCAACCGTAGGTTTGGGGTTGTGGCACGGGTCAATTGGTGGGCGAAATTTCAATCAGAGTTGGCTGTGCATCCTCGATGTGCCAACTAGGGAACGATGCACTGGTAACGTAGGCTTTACCCAACGGTGAGATTTCCACGTCTCTCGTAAATGTGACTTTGCGCTGCATAGGAACTACGAGCCAACGGCCCAACGCAATGTCGTAGCGGTAAACCGAATCCGAGTTGGTCCCGTTGACCCACACCTGATGGCGTGCGCGGTCCACATTCACCGAGTACGGGGTATCACTTCCTTTGGGCATCACCGGCAGATCAAATCGGGTGAACTCTCCAGATTGGGGCGTGTAGCGCACCAGTTGCGACTCATTGAACGCGACGATCCAGAGGTTACCGTCGCGGTCAGAACGCAAACGCCGGGGCGCCTTGAATGGTGTTTTCACCATGGTTACCACGCCTGTTTGCGGGTCGACAGATGCGATTTCGTCAGTATGCAGGCGAGCAATCCAGGCTTTGCCATCGGGTGTCACGTCGATTCCATAGGGCAGCGGCACACCAGTGGACTGGTGATCGACCTTCACATAGTTGGCAATTGGAATTCCCCAGGACAAAAGCTTAAAGATAAACGGAGTCAACTTCACCGTGATCCGTTCCATAAGCGTGCGAAACGGAAGGTCATAGAGCGTGTACTTTTTAGTGGCCCTATCGAACATGCCCGCCTGGTTGGATAAAGCCAGTGTGAACCAGACTCTGTCCTTGGCATCAAAACGCACGGTATGGGGGTAAAAGCCACCGTCCATGTCATGAAAAGTAAACGCCTTGGTATTTGGATTGAACTCAATCAGCCTGCGTTGGTAGGATGGGGTAATGAAAATGTGATGGTCTTTGGGAGATTCCGCCAAGGAATGCACCCCCTGATAGGTCTCATGTTTGGGAAAATCATGCAGCCGTCCCGCCAGCAAGCCTCCCAGTTGTTCACCAGCTTGGGGAGGGATTTTGTAGACCGTGTACTTGCCGCTGGCAGGGTCTACCTCGTAAATTCGATCCTGCAAGTTGTCGCCGACGTATACCTTGCCATTGCTGTGCAAAAGCAGATCGTGCATCTGGGACATGGCATCACCAATCGGCATTTCTCGAATGGAAGTTAGAGAAAGCTCTTTGCCCCATGGAGTGCCAAGGGGAACCTTCTCCGGATGCTGCGCGATGTTTTTCCAATGTGCCTCGAGCATTGCGGGCATTTTCTCCTGCCCCTCTGAAGAGAGTCGCGCACCGTAGCGCACCATGCGCTTGATCGCCGCTGCCCACTCTTCCTGGCTGCGCTCGCGCCGCAGCAAGGCACCACCCTGCTGGTGACAGAAATTGCACTGGAGCATGAATTCCTTTTTCAGGTCGGCGTTACCAAAATCGATGGTGGATGACCAGGCATTGGCCGGTTGCTGCGCGGCGAGCGCAGACACCAGTTTTTCCGGCTGCATTACCAAAGGCTTTCCTGCTTCACTGGCGGGGACGATCAGGTCTTGATAGCCAGGTTTTCGCAATCGCAACTGCCATGGATGCTCGGCCGGAGAAATTTCAGCAGCGCCCTTTACGTCAGTAAAACGCACCAGTTCCATGTACGCTTGCTGTTCTTTGCCATTTGCCGGATAGCCGTTGTCAGAGGTGTCCACAACGGCAGCTGATAACGGCTTACGGCTGACCATAACAGTGGTCAAGGGCTTGCCTTCGGGGTCCTTCACTGTGACCGATAGTGCAAGGGCATTCAAACCCATGCAAGTGGCCACTATAGCCAAGGTGATGTTCTTCATACTATTTGTCTCGTCATTTGCCTCCTGCCCAATATAGCAGGCCAGACCATTCAGCCAGAAGCTGACCAGTGATGGCTGAGCCATTGAATCAGGGCGGGTATATTCCCCGCCCCTTGGGGCGTAATCTTTGGGGATGAGCCACTACATCAACAAGAGTCATAACGTCACGTCATTGCTGTACCACTTGGTATTTCCGGCGAAGTACCGAAGGGCGGTGTTTGACGATGATGTAGATGAGGTACTGAAGGAAGTGTGCCTTGGGATAGAGCAGAGGTACGAGGTCAAGTTTTTGGAGATTGGGACGGACAAGGATCACGTTCATTTTTTAGTGCAATCGGTGCCCAGATACAGCGTGACGAAGATCGTAACGCTGCTCAAAAGCATAACGGCCAAGGAGATTTTCAGACGTTGCCCGCAGGTGAAGAAGAAGTTGTGGGGCGGGGAGTTCTGGACTGATGGATATTTTGCAAGTACGGTGGGCAAACATGGAGACGAGGCGACGATAGGCAAGTATGTCAAGAATCAGGGCCAAGAGTATCAACAACTACATTCAGACTATCAGCCAGGGCTGTTCTGAATACCCCGCCCCTCTGGGGCGGGCGAACTTTATTCCATTGGAGTTTTGGCAATGAGGCAGAGATTCTTTGTTAAAGTCGCCCGAAGCCTGTGCAGCACCACAACAGTAGATACCAATCAACATGCAAACCTACACACTCCGCCGGATCGCAATGGCATCTCTTCTGCTCACCATGTTGCCTGCGGCTGTAATGTCTCAGGACAAAACTTTGGTAGTTGGAGTTTTGAATCAGCAATCAGCGAGCAAGACTGCTGAGCGCTGGAACCCCATTTTGCGCTACCTTGAAGAATCAACCGGGCTTCAATTCAGCTTTCGCATGGGTGCCACCGTGCAGGACACCAACAGACTGATGGGCCGTGGTGAATTTGACCTGGTTTTTTCCAATCACAATTTTCGTCCCGAGTATGACGGAACCTACAAAGTGCTGGCGCGCTGGAACGCAAAGCCGATTTATGGCGTGATTGCGGTTCTGAAGGACAGTCCTATAAAGTCCATCAGAGACTTGAGCAGCAAGAAAGTCGTATTCCCTTCACGAAGTGCTTTTGTGGCCTATGCGGTACCCATGGCTGCACTTCGAAAAAGTAATATTGCAATTGAACCTGTATTCGCGGCGCACCAGGAGGGCGCGCTGGCCCAACTCAAGGCCGGAAGTGTGTCAGCGGCGGCGGTTAACTCGCGCTTTCTAACGCAGTATGCAGCCCAGAATGGGCTGAGTTACCGTGAGATATTCACGTCAGAAGGTTTTGCTGATCTGCCTATATCCGTTCATCCGCGTGTTCCAGCGGAACATGCGCAGGCCATTCAAAAGGCGCTTTTGGGAATGCACGGTAACCCAAAAGCCGCGGAAGCACTTTCAGCAGCTGGATTCGACGGTTTTTCAATGGCTTCGGACCGCGACTACGACAATGCCCGCCAAGTCTACAAATTGACTGGCGATTGACACTCTGGCGCTGATAAGCAACCTCACGCCGCGAAAACTCTGGGCTAAGTGCTCGCAGCTGCTCGACCACGCTCAAAGGCCTGTTCATTCGCAGCGACCCACTCCGGTCTGCGGGCCCTGAAGCGCGCAAGGATGCGTTCTTTCAGCACCCCCGCAGGAAAAGGCAATTTGTCGGCAATAGCCCCCAGCATCACTGTATTGACGAGGCGCAGATCGCCCAGATCACGAGCAATGGCGCCAGCATCGAAGTCAAACACGTCAATACCCAAAGCACGCACCTGCGCAATGGGATCTTCCGGATAGTCGTAAAGACCGATGGTAACCACAGGCGGCGTCATGCGGGTGGTGTTGGACATAGCTACTCCGCCGGGTCGCAGATAAGTGGCCCAGCGCGCCGCCTCGGCAGGCTCAAACGCCAAAAGAATGTCTGCTTCCCCGGAAGTGATCTGGGGAGAAAGTACCTTGTGGCCGAACCGCAGGTGCGATGTCACCACCCCACCACGCTGAGCCATACCCGCCACTTCCGTTTTCTTGACGTCGTAGCCCATGTCCAGGGCAACTTCTGCCAACACCTCAGTGGCGGTCATCACCCCCTGTCCGCCAATTCCAACGACCAGAATATTGGTTATGTTTTGGGTCGCTTTGGTGCTCATACTTGACCCCCTCCAACCATCGACATCGGAGAAAAATTCACCACCGTGTGCTTGGCCATTGCGGGAACGATGGCATCCAGTCCACAAGTGCGAACACACATATCGCACCCGGTGCATGCTGCGGTTTCAATGCGAACAAATGACAACTGCACTTCTTTGCCCGACGGTTTGACAGCGGTCTCACGCCGCGTTACGTGAATAGCAGGGCACCCCACATCAACACAGTTTCCGCAGCCTGTACATTTATCTTCCAGGACCTCAAGCCCGCTTTTTCGGCCATAGGCTTTGGTTAGCACACACGGTTGATCGGTGATGATGACTGAAGGCTCTTCAGCTTTAATTTCTTCCCGCAGAGCCTTGAACAAGGTAGGCAACTCATAGGGGTTCACCTTGCGAATGCGCTCAGGTGCAACTCCGAGTGCCTCCACCAGTTTGGACAAATCAATGCGTGGAGCAACTTTGCCGTGAATGTCATGCCCGTTTGCCGGATTGTCCTGACCGCCCGTCATACCAACGGCCCCATTGTCCAGCAGCAACACAGTAACGTTGCCCCGGTTGTAGGTGATGTCCAGCAAGCCCTGCATACCCATGTGCATGAAGGTGGAGTCACCAATCACAGCCAGTACGCGCTTGTTTGCGTCAGATTCGCTGCGGCCCTTGTCCATGCCCAGCGCGACGCCCATGGAGGCGCCCATCGACAGGCAGGTGTCCAGCGCGTTCCACGGGTGCCCGGCACCCAAGGTGTAACAGCCGATATCCCCGGCGATTGTGAGGTTCCTGACCTGCGCCAGGGTGTAATAGATGCCCAGGTGTGGGCAAGCCACGCACATGGTGGGTGGCCGAGGGAAGACCTTGCAACCCTGTGGTTCTTCCATTTGGATTGACTCCCCCAGCAGCCCCGCAATGGCCGGACGTAGTACGCCTGGAGACAGTTCGCCAATCACGGGCAGGATGTCCTTGCCATGGCAATCGATTCCCGCTGCCCTTAGTTCCATTTCAACAAGGGGTTCCGTCTCTTCAACCACCACCAATCGATCTACTGTGCCCGCAAACTCGCGCACCATCTGCAGAGGTAACGGGTAGCTAAAGCCCAACTTGAGGACCGGGGCGTTAGGGTAGCTCTCGCGTACGTGCATATAAGCGGGACCGGAAGTCACAAAACCAATGCGTGCTTCACTTCCGGTTTCGACGGTGTTAAGTGAAGACGCGCAGGAGGCCTCGCGCAAAGCGGCTTCACGCGCATACATCAGCGGTAGACGTCCTTTGGCATTGCCGGGCACCATGACCCAGCGCGAAGGGTCTTTCACAAATCCAGTCGCAGGATGATCTGTTCGCTCACCCACTTCCACGCGGCCTTTGACGTGGCAGATCCGTGTGGTCAGACGCAGGATGACAGGTACGCGAAATTCCTCGGACAAGGCGTACGCCATCGGCATGAAATCACACGCCTCCTGAGAGTCAGAGGGCTCCAACACTGGCACGTGTGCAAACCGACCCCAGAAGCGCGAGTCCTGTTCATTCTGGCTTGAAGAGAGACCCACATCATCGGCCACTGCGATTACCAGACCTGCATTTACGCCTGTCAGAGTCATGGTCATCAAGGCGTCCGATGCTACGTTCATGCCCACATGCTTCATGGCGCAGAACGCACGTGAACCTGCAAGAGATGCTCCATAGGCCACCTCCAGCGATACCTTTTCGTTCACCGACCATTCCGAATACAGGTCAGGATAGCGCGACAACACCTCAAGAATTTCTGTAGAGGGCGTTCCGGGATAGGCTGTTGCCACGCGCACACCGGCCTGCCAGGCCCCACGCGCAATGGCTTCATTGCCTGAAAGAAACAAGACGTCCCGCGAGAGGGGCTGGGGTACAGCGGACATGGAAAAATCCTAAGTGATACAGATAATGACAAATGAATATCAAATAATGTATCAAATAAGATGGGGCATGGCTATCCCCGACTTCGCAGAATCGACTCTAGGTGGACGTTGGTTTGCGCCAACGGAAGAACAGGGGGTAGACCTTTTCGACCACTGGACCGTCAAAGTCCCAAGCCCGGCATTGGCCCAAATGCATTGGGGGGCGCCCGTCCGGTGTCGGGGCAAAGGAGGCAGTTCGTGCCTGAAAGGCTGCAGTAGCAAGGTTAAACAGTAGTTCGCGCAAGTGGGTGCAACCCTGAATGCCACCCAAATGCCGCTCGATCGTTTTTCGCCAGCCCCGGCCCAAAGTCTCGCCAATCAACCCCTGCATTGGTGGCATGGCCTGGGGACAAGGGCTGTGGGGATAGGCATCCATGGAAACCGTCACATCACGAATTACCATAGCTGCATCCACCGTGACGCGCAATCGCATGTGGTGAATCGCTTCGTTGGGCTCCCAAAACCCCTCACCCTCAATTTCAAAGGCGTGGGGCTTGGTGTCCTCTAACTCTCCTTCAATGTCCCA
>CAJBMJ010000149.1 GCA_903954045.1 uncultured beta proteobacterium
CGTTTGCAAGAGGACAAGAGATGGGTTGGTTCGAACATGGGTCTACCGTGATCATTCTTACACCCAACGGGTTTTCCCTTTGTGCAGGGCTAGAGCAAGGGAGTCGAGTGCAAATGGGCCAGGCGCTCCTGCACTGGAGCCCCTGACACAGCGGGTCCGTGCCCTTCATTGACGCCGAAGGCTCGTTCGTGCCTGGCCAGCACATCACGCAAGGTATTCTCAAAACTTTCGCATACTTTGTCCCATCCCAAGTGGGCCACACTGCGGGGAGCTGCATCGCGCATCTGCGCCTGCCTCGACGGGTCTGAGGCCAGTTCGACCGATGAGCGGACAAAGGATGCCTCGTCGCCACTGGAGACCAATAGACCGTTGTGATTGTGAATAATCAGCTCTTGTGCAGCGGCGTTGGCATAGGACACAACGGCGAGCCCACTGGCCAAAGCTTCGGGAACCACGTTGCCAAAAGTTTCCGTCAAGCTCGGAAACAAAAACAGGTCCCCGGACGCATAGTGCGTAGCCAGCTCTTCGTGCTTGCGTACACCTGCAAAGTGCGCATCCGGACACGTTTCCTCAAGCATTTTGCGCAATGGTCCGTCGCCCACAAAGACCAGTTTGGCCCGTGCATGCTTGGCTTTTATTGCATGAAATGCTGCTATGAGCAGTCCAACATTCTTTTCCTTGGCCAAGCGACCCACCAGGATCACGACAGGATCGTGGGGTAGCACGCCCCAGCTCTCGCGTAGCGCCTGAGATCGGCGGGAGGGTCTAAAAAGTCCGGTAGCAACACCTCGGGACACGAGGGTCACGTTGTCATAGCCGCGATTTTTCAACTCCTCCACCATCGCTCTGGTTGGCACCATGGTCGCTTGCGTACGATTGTGCAATTTGCGGATATAGCTCTCGACGGGGGATCTCAGAAGTCCGATACCGTAGTGCTGGGTGTAGGCGTGAAAGTTGGTATGAAAAGAACTAGTGACCGGAAGATGCAACTTACGTGCAGCCGCCACAGCCGACCATCCCAAAGGCCCCTCGGTCACCACATGCACTATGTCTGGACGGCAATTGCTCCAGAGCTTGGCAAGGCGACTTTTGGACGGCAGGCCAAACCGCAAGTCTCCGTAAGTGGGCAAGGGGATGCCAAGAGAGAGCACATGATCAAGGCCTTCGCGTGGCTCTGCAGTTTCCCGCACCTGACGCGGCCGCACGACCTGCAATGAGTGGCCTCGCTGCAACAACTCGTTCACTATGCGCCCCAACGTCATGGCTACGCCATTGACTTCGGGTGGAAAAGTCTCAGTCACGATGGCAATGCGTAGGGCCGCATTGCGCGCAGAGAATGATTCGATAAGAAGGTCGTCTGAGGTTTCCACGCCTCTAGATTAGTGAGCCTTCAATACAGTTTGATGATGATTTTTTGAAACTTTAATGAATGTTGCAAATGCGTCGCTTGATAGACGATTGCTCAGCACGCCGCCAGAAGATCCAGATTACTGTCATTCCTAGCGCAATGAACATCGCGAAGCCCACGATGAGCGAAAACAAGGGTAGCTGCAAACCTATAGCTCCAGCGTAAATTGCGAGCATGAGCAACATGCCGCCGTTTTCATTGAATCCCTGAACGGCAACGCTGCGTCCGGCTGTGAGAAGCGTGCAGCCCCGGTGCTGCAACAATGCATTCATGGGAACCACAAAAAATCCCGCTATCCCGCCCACTACGACCAGCATGATTGCTGCAGTAACAGGACTTTCAATCCAAAGCAAGTTGAGTACCAGCAGGCCAAGCAAGATGCCCATCGGCAACAAGCGCTCTGCATTTTTCAGAGACACCATTCGGCTGGCACATACGGCCCCCACGACTACACCTAACGCAGTAACTCCCTGCAAATAGGCGGCCTGCGCCAGGGGTAGTCCCAAAACTTCATTCGCCCAGCGCAAGACGATCAGTTGCAGTGTGGCCCCCACACCCCAAAGCAGAGTCGTTACGGCCATGGACATGCCCCCTTGAGGGTCGCGCCACAGCAAACTGTTCCCGGACACGAAGCCACGCACAAGTTCTGCCGGATGAAACGAGTGAGGCGCATACCTTGCTCCGCTGTCCAACACCCCCAAGCTGAGAAGCATGGCTATGAAATTCATGGTCAGCAAGACCAGCATTCCCGCTACCAGTGTTGTGGAAGCCATGGCATCCATATGCAAGGCGAACGTTGATCCCAACTGAGGCATCACTGGACTCACCAGCACGCCACCCAGGACAGTGCCAAGAATCACCGCGCACACCGTAGTGCTCTCAAAGAAACCGTTGGCGCGCACCAGGTCGCGTGCGGGCAACAATTCCGTGATCAGTCCGTATTTGGCAGGGGCGTAGATGGCAGCACCCAGCCCAGCAACACCAATGGCAACGATGGGGCTGACTCCTGACAGGAGCAGCACCATGGCGCAAACTTTCAAAAAATTGGCTACCACCATGACTCGCCCTTTGGGCAGTGCGTCGGCCAGTGGGCCCACAAAAGGCGCCAGAATGACGTAGAACAGGGTGAAGCTGATTTTCAGTAGAGGAATCAGCCAGGCTGGACCCGAAAGCTCAACAATTCTGGCAATAGCAACGATCAGGAACGCATTGTCTGCAAGGGTCGACAGAAATTGGACTGCCAGAATCAGGTAAAAAGCACGTGGCATAGTGACTTGGCGCGGTGAAACAGACTGAGCCGATATCGTGACCCTGCGTCATGAAAGATTTGTGACTTTCGTCGGCTCTTTTGTCGCATAACTGTCATGTGATTCGGTTAGAACGCCCACATGACTACCCTGAAGAAGAAAAGTGCCCCTGCGACAACTGTGCAAGACACTCCCTGGAACAAAAAAATGTGCCAGGACGTGCTCTTGAAGTTATGGGATCTGCGCACCTCGATGCTTGACCTCGAAGCAAGATACTCTACCGCGATAGACCAAGCCGGTGTGGACCAACGCTCCAGTGCTCGCAACCTGATTCATTACCTAGCCTTGCGCTCGAGTGACCAGCGGGAGCTGCAGGAAAAGTTGAGCTGGATCGGTGTCTCCTCTTTGGGGCGCGCTGAATCCCATGCACTGGCCAATGTAGACAAGGTCATTGGCATCTTGCACCGACTTACCGGGCAGGCTTGGCAAGATCACTCGGTAGACGAACCCAATGGCAGTGTCACTGGCCGCAAGATACTGAAATCCAACGCAGATCGCTTGTTCGGAGCTGCCTCGCAGGACAGGGAGGTTCGCATCATGGTGACTTTGCCTTCAGAAGCCGCGAGTGACTACAGCCTAGTGAAAGGGCTGGTGTCCTCGGGCATGGATGTGGCCCGCATCAATTGTGCGCACGATGATGCAAAAGCGTGGCGAGCCATGGCTAAGCTGGTACGGCGCGCGGCCAAGGACAACCATCGGGAAGTAAAAATATTGATGGACCTGGCTGGACCGAAAATTCGCACAGGCTCAATTGAATGCGGTCCCCAAGTTCTCAAACTCAAGCCAATGCGCGATTCGCTGGGGCATGCGATCAGGCCGTCCAGATTGCTCATTGGCACCCAACCATCCAAACCTGAGCCCCTCGCCCATGATGCTTTCATCCAAGTCGACGATGGCTGGCTTTCCAAGTTGTGCATCGGCAAGCAAATTCACCTGACCGACGCTCGCGGGAAAAAGCGCAATTTGCTGGTAGTCGAGTCAGCCAATAGTTGCTTTATTGCCGAGTGCCTGGAGACCTACTACCTGACTTCGGACACCGCCCTTTCTTTCAAGGGCAAGCACGGGCACAAAGTATTCACCAGCTATCCGGAAGGCATAGCACCTCTTATGGGTGAGATACGCCTTCATCTTGGGGACAGTCTGGAACTTGCCATGGAAGGAAGCGAAGAAGCCAATTCTCTGGATACGGATCAGTCTCACCTGCCAGTAGCCCGCATTGCATGCACCATGCCGGAAATTTTTGGACAGGTGAAGTCCGGCGAGCGGGTCTGGTTTGACGACGGTCGGATCGGAGGTGTAGTGAGGAAGACCTCTGCCACGTCCATGGAAGTAGAAGTTACCCAGGCGAGGGGAAAAGGCGAATCCCTGTCGAATGACAAGGGCATCAATTTTCCTGACAGCTATCTGGATCTCCCCTCGCTGACAGCCAAGGATTTGGACGATCTTCGACATGCGGTTCAGCTGGCGGACATGGTGGGTCTTTCGTTTGTTCAGGAGCCTTCCGATGTGGTCGATCTCTTGAAGCGACTGCAGGCTCTGGGTGCAGAAAAAATGGGCATCGTGTTAAAGATTGAAACGCAACGCGGTTTTGAGAACTTGCCGGGATTGATGCTCGCCGCCATGGCTGCTTCCGCAGCAGGCGTCATGATCGCGCGTGGCGACCTTGCGGTTGAATGTGGCTATGAGCGCATGTCTGAGATACAGGAAGAAATTCTGTGGTGCTCGGAAGCTGCTCACATGCCTGTCATTTGGGCAACCCAGGTGCTGGAGGACCTCGCAAAAAGTGGCATTCCCTCCAGAGCCGAAATATCGGATGCCAGCATGGGCGTACGTGCTGAATGCGTCATGCTCAACAAGGGCCCGTATATTGAAGAGGCGATCCAGATGCTGGACGGGATCCTGAAGCGCATGACTGCGCACCAGTCAAAGAAAAAATCACTGCTGCGTGCCTTGCATTCCTGGGAATTTCAGGGCGCGCAGTAGATTGATTCGGAGTCCTTAAACTGTCGCCACTTCCCTCATGGCCATTGCTTCGTCAGCATCAATTTCGTCACCTTGCAGATCAGCCTCCATGACGGCGATCTCTGCATACTGAACACCCTCGAGTTGATGCCGGTAAGCCTTGAACGCATGGATTGCAAGCGATTCCTCATCACCGTCGTCGTCCGCATCGGCAGCTTTCATGTGGTGTTTTGCTGCCGCAGCGAAATGGTGCGCCGCCCTCCGATGGTAGTCACCTACGGATTCGTATTCTTCAGCAAAATGTTCTGCGGAAATCATGTCATGCTCTTCCGTCTGATTTTCTGGAGATGTTTCGCTATTCATAATGGCCTCTCAGTGAGATTGAACACGGCAAGTGCCGCGGAACGATCTTTGCCGACCAAGATGAAACTCTGGTGACAATGCAATCAGCACCCGGAAACCCAACGCCCAGCCCTCCTGCCCGCCATAGCTTGTCCGGTGATGTCATCGGTGGATTCGCAGCCATGCTTGTGGCGCTACCCTCCGCTATTGCGTTCGGAGTAACCATATTCGCGCCCCTGGGTTCCGATTTCGGGGCCAAGGGCGCTTTGGCAGGCATGCTAGGTGTTGCAGCACTAGGCCTCGTAGCCGCGATCTTTGGTGGGACGCAGCGCCTTATCTCCGCGCCCTGCGCGCCAGCCGCCGCCGTACTTTCTGCGCTCACCATCCAAATGACGCAGCAGGGCTTTGGAGTAGGTTCTGTGGTGCTTACCTTGTTCCTCGTCACCTTGATTGGCAGCATTACGCAGATTGCTTTTGGCCTGCTTCGGTTTGGCGAGTTGATCAAGTTCATGCCCTTTCCCGTTGTCAGTGGTTACCTTAGCGGGGTGGGGCTCATCATCGTGCTGAGTCAACTGCCCAAATGGCTGGCGTTGCCCAGCGGAATGGATTTGTGGCAAGGCCTTCAATCGATGGATTTGTGGCAGGCTCCCAGCGTGCTTGTGGGTGCGGTCACTGCCCTGACTATGGCGGTATCCCCCCGAGTGACCAAGAGGGTGCCCGTGATCATCACCGGATTGATCGGCGGCATTTGCTCTTACTGGTTACTGGCGTTCACAGTGTGGCCGGAGCTGCGCATCCTGCAGGGCAATACCTTCATCATCGGGCCACTGGCCGTGAATAGCGAGGGGTTCCTGGAGTCGCTGCTTGCTCCATTTCATACTCTAGGCAAGTTAAGCCTGCCGCCCTGGTCGCACATTCTGATGCCCGCCATGACCCTGGCTGTTTTGCTGTCGATCGACACTCTCAAAACCTGCGTGGTACTCGATGCCATGACTGGCACCCGCCATGACTCCAACAAAGAACTCATCGGCCAGGGTTTGGGAAATCTTGCTTCATCTCTCATTGGTGGAGCGCCCGGCGCAGGCACCATGGGTGCCACCCTGGTCAACAAGGCAAGTGGAGGCGCAACCCATCTCTCAGGCGTTTTCCAGGGGCTCTGGTCACTGCTGGCCATATTGCTGCTCACATCGCTCATCGCATGGGTGCCAGTTTCAGCACTGGCCGCGCTCCTGGCCGTTATCGGCTTCAGGATGATCGACTGGCATTCGCTGCGCCTGCTTCGCGCCAAAGATACTTTGCTTGACTTTGTCGTCATTGCTGCAGTGGTCATTGTGGCCAACACGGTCAGTCTGATTGCTGCTTCGGTGGTTGGCGTGTTCATGGCCATCATGCTGTTTCTGCGCGAACAGATTCACGCTTCCACCATTCGCCGCAAGTCGTATGGGAACAAGGTGTTCTCTTCCCGGGTGCGCAGTCAGCGCGAGCGTGAGCTATTGATCGAATCCGGCGGCCATACCGTAATTTTTGAGTTGCAAGGCAGCTTGTTCTTTGGCACTACTGATCAACTGTTTACTGCAATTGAACCCGAATTGAGTCATGCCAGGTTTGTGGTGCTTGACTTTGTACACGTGCAGTCTATGGATATGACTGCCGGCCATATGATTGAACGCATCCGCAACATGCTGGCTGAGCAGAACTCGAAACTGGTGCTGACCCGGGTACCAGAGCGTCTGCCGAGCGGGCGAGATTTGCGCTCCTACATCGACCATATTGGCCTGTTGTCCGACAGCACCGCCATACTTTTCGATGAGTTCGACAGTGCGATGGATTGGATAGAAGAGCAAACCCTGCTCTTTGTGGGTCATGCTCCCTTGTTGCACGATGGCTTGCCGCTGCGAAAGTTTGAGCTCCTTCACGGCCTAAGCGAGCAGGAATTCAAAGCCCTGGAAGGCTGTGCAAGAAGTCACCTCTATCAAGAAGGCGAACTGGTTTTCGCTGCCAATTCCGACGGCCATGAACTCATGCTGATAAGCCGCGGTGAAGTCAAAGTGAGCTTGGATCTGGCCGATGGCAAGTCCCTTTACCTCACAACATTTGGCAGAGGCCAGTTCTTCGGTGAAATGTCTTTTCTTGATGGAAGAAAACACTCCGCAAATGTACATGCCACCAGGGAAACCGAATTGATCTCTATCGACCGCAGGGATTTTGCAGCAGTGGTAGCGAGCGATCCCATGGTGAGCGCCAGTGTGATGCGTGCAATCGCACTGGCTATCGCTGACCGGCTGCGTCATGCCAATGCAGAAATGCGCGAACTGCGTCGGGTCGTCTGATGCTCATGGCACCACGGGCTCAACGACCTGATTAGTCTGAATGCCTGGCGCTCAAATCAAAGACCGCACCACGTTCATTGCCTCCTCCACCCGATCCACAGCGTGGATGGTGAGGCCTTCAATGGGTTTTTTGGGCGCATTGGCTTTGGGCACCACCGCTACGCTGAAACCCAGTTTGGCAGCTTCTTTCAGGCGCTCTTGCCCTCTGGGTGCGGGACGCACTTCGCCTGCCAGACCCACTTCGCCAAACGCAATAAAGCCCTTGGGCAAGGGCTTGCCACGCAAGGACGAGGTGATGGACAGCATGACGGCCAGATCCGCCGCAGGTTCGCTGATGCGCACGCCGCCCACCGCATTGACAAACACATCCTGGTCCATGCAGGCCACACCCGCATGGCGATGCAGCACCGCCAGCAGCATGGCCAGCCGGTCGCGGTCCAGCCCCACAGAGAGGCGACGCGGCGATGGCCCGCCACTATCGACCAGCGCCTGAATCTCCACCAGCATGGGGCGCGTGCCCTCCAGCGTCACCATCACACAACTGCCTGGTACCGGCTCGGCATGCTGGCTCAAGAAGATGGCACTGGGGTTGCTCACGCCCTTGAGTCCCCGCTCGGTCATCGCAAACACGCCGATTTCATTGACCGCACCAAAGCGGTTTTTGATGGCCCGCACCAGCCGGAACTGGCTGTGCGTGTCGCCCTCAAAGTACAGCACCGTGTCCACCATGTGCTCCAGCACGCGCGGCCCTGCGAGCGCGCCCTCTTTGGTCACGTGCCCCACCAGCACGATGGCCGTGCCGCTGGATTTGGCCGCGCGTGTGAGATGCGCCGCACATTCGCGCACTTGAGCTACGGAGCCCGGCGCGCTGGTGAGCTGGTCGGAATACACCGTCTGAATGGAATCAATCACCGCTACATCGGGGTGCTGTGCCTCCAGCGTGGCCAGAATTTTTTCCAGTTGAATTTCGGCCAGCACCTTCACCTGGCTGCGGTCTAACCCCAGGCGACGGGATCGCAGGGCCACCTGCGCGCCGCTCTCCTCGCCGGTCACGTAAAGGGTGTTTTTGCCCGTGCGCTGCAAGCTATCCAGTGCCTGCAACAGCAAAGTGGACTTGCCGATGCCCGGGTCGCCGCCGATCAGCACCACGCCACCTTCGACCATACCGCCGCCCAACACCCGGTCGAGCTCTTCGTGCCCGGTAGGGGTGCGCTCTACGTCAGACGCCTCTATATCGCTCAGCACGGCCACTTCGGCTGTTTTGGCCAGCGAGGCAAAACGGTTTTTGACCGACGATTCGGGCTGCGCTAACGATTCGATCAGCGTGTTCCACGCGTTGCAGTGCGGGCATTTGCCAAGCCACTTGGGGCTGGTGCCACCACATTCGTTGCAGGTGTAAACGGTTTTTTCTTTGGCCATGGCAAAGATAATACTGTATAAAACAACAGATACTTATCCACGCGACATTCACACACTGCGGCTATGCTGGTCAGCATGAATCCCCTTGCAGACACGAAGTTGCCCGATGAATCTGGTCTGAGCTCGACACAAGCCGCCTTGTTGCTGGAAAAGGACGGCCCCAACGCACTGCCGCAAGACCAGGGGCATTCACTGGCGTCCATTGCCCGCGAGATGCTGCAAGAACCCATGTTCGCCCTGCTGCTGGCTGCCGGTGTGCTGTACTTGCTGCTGGGCGACTTGCAGGAAGGCCTGATCCTGCTGGCACTGGTGCTGGTGGTGCTGGCTCTTACGCTTTACCAGGAGGGCCGCACCGCCAATGCACTGGCCGCCCTGCGCGACCTCAGCAGCCCGCGTGCGCTGGTGCTGCGCGACGGCAAGCCGCAGCGCATAGCTGGCTCGGACGTAGTGTGCGGAGACCTTCTCATCTTGGCCGAGGGCGACCGCGTGGCGGCAGACGCCACGCTGGTCAGCGGCACCGACGTGCAGGTCGATGAGTCCCTGCTGACCGGCGAGGCAGTGGCGGTGGGCAAGATTGCGGACGACGGCAGCCTGGATGCTGCAGGCAAACGACCCGGGGGCGACAACCTGCCCTGGCTGTACTCGGGCACCTTGCTGGTACGCGGCCATGGCCTCGCGCGGGTGACGGCCACCGGCGCGCGCAGTGAGATGGGGCGAATTGGCTCGGCACTACAGTCCGTCGGGCACGAATCGTCCCCGCTGAAAAGACAGACAGCACAGCTGGTCAAGGTCTTGGCATTCATCGCTCTAGCAGCCAGCGTGTTTCTGGTGCTGGCTTTTGGCCTGCTGCGAGATGACTGGATGGGCGCGCTGCTGGCAGGCATAGCCCTGGCCATGGCTTTGCTGCCGCAGGAATTTACCGTGGTGTTGACAGTGCTGCCCGCGCTGGGCGCCTGGCGCTTGTCGAAGCAGAACGTACTGACCCGCAAGATTGCCGCCATTGAGACCCTGGGCGCTGCATCCGTGCTCTGTGTGGACAAAACGGGAACTCTGACCGAAAACCGCATGACGGTGGCACAGATGTATGTGCAGGATGCGTCAGGCGAACAGTCACTCTCCATTGATTACGCACAGACGGTGGAGCTGCCAGAGCACTTTCATGCGCTGGTGGAGTACTCCATTCTGGCCAGCGTGGCCGAGCCATTTGACCCCATGGAGAAAGCCTTTCACCGGCTGGGGCAGCATTTTTTGAGCGGCACCGAACACCTGCATCGCGACTGGGAACTGGTGCAGGAATACGGCCTCACCCCCCAGCTGCGCGCCATGTCCCACGTATGGAAAGCGGTGGATGGCCAGGACCATGTGGTGGCGGCCAAGGGAGCACCAGAAGCCATCATTGATCTGTGCCATCTGGATTCAGCCACCCAGCAACGCATTGCCACCGCGGTGGATGCCATGGCCGCGCAGGGCTTGCGGGTGCTGGGGGTAGCACAAGCGCGCTTTACGGGCAGCAACTGGCCCGAAGGTGAGCACGATTTTGATTTTGAGTTTCTGGGTCTGCTGGGCTTGGCCGACCCGCTTCGCCCGGAGATTGCTGCGGCAGTGGCACAGTGCCACACCGCCGGAATTCGGGTGGTGATGATCACCGGCGACTATCCGGCAACAGCCTTGGCCATTGCCCGGAAAGCCGGACTGGTGTCTGAAGGCGCCGACGCTCTGCTCAGTGGAGATTCCATCTCGGCCCTTAGTGATGCGGAACTGCAAGAGCGCATGGCTACTGTGGCGGTGTGCGCCAGGGTTGCACCCGACCAGAAGCTGCGCATTGTGCAGGCCCTGCAAGCCCGTGGTGATGTGGTCGCCATGACCGGTGACGGCGTGAACGATGCGCCTGCGCTCAAGGCGGCCCATGTGGGCGTGGCCATGGGCGGGCGCGGAACCGACGTAGCACGAGAGGCTGCAGCGTTGGTGCTGCTGGACGACAACTTTGCTTCCATCGTGGGTGCTGTGCGGCTGGGACGGCGCATTTTTGACAATCTGCGCAAATCCATGTCCTACATCCTGGCGGTCCATGTTCCCATTGCAGGCACTGCGCTGCTGCCCGTGCTGCTGGGCTGGCCGGTGATGCTCTACCCGCTGCACATTGCTTTTCTGGAGCTGGTGATAGACCCGGCCTGCTCCATGGTGTTCGAGGCCGAACCCCTGGAGGCAGACGCCATGCAGCGCGCACCGCGCGACCCCCAAGCCATGCTCTTTGGCGGCAAGACGCTGGCCATGGCCTTGCTCAACGGCGTGGGCGTGCTGCTGGCCGTCGTAGTTGCCTACCTGTGGTCAAGCACCTGGCTTAACGACAACGCCACCCGCGCCTTTGTGTTTGTCACGCTGGTGTCGGGTAATTTGGCATTGATCTTCTCGAGCCGTTCGGGCCAACAGTCGATCTGGCAATCACTTCGCGTTCCCAACCGCACGCTGTGGGTGGTGACTGGCATCACCTCAGCCTTGACCTTGCTGGCGCTCTACTGGCCCTGGCTGGCGGGACTGTTTGTTTTTGACGCTTTGGCAGTCAAGGACTTGGCGCTGGCCACGCTGCTAGGCATCGCCAGTGTGGTCTGGTTGCGGTTGTTGCGCTGAGGGGGCTTTGGGAAACTGCGCTGGCGAAGTTGGTGCGCCTTGGAAATGGACAGACGCGATCATCGAAAACGCACTTCTGCCAGAATCAGGCAAATGCAACAGTGCCAAACTCCATCACAACCAACCGTTGCACCCACCTTGCTATTTGGCGAAAGTGATGCCATGAGGTATACCAATCACACGGCCTTGGTGGACTGCATGAACCAGATCAGGCCGGGGGTGAATGCTTACGATCCGATTGGCAGTCCACGCGACTTCAGTTGCAAGTTCAGTTCCTTCAAGTTGGAGTCGATGCAGCTGACAGCGATTGCCATGTCGCCGACCTTTATTGACCGAACAGGGGTCGAGGGCGCAACGGTGATGATTCCCCTGTCTGGTGGTATCAACTACTCAGTAGAGGGTAGGCCGCTTCATTATGGCCTCGGTCAAGGCAGTCTTTATCTTCCAGAGAATAGCGGCCAGTTCAAGGGTGGAAGTGACCCGATCCATCATCTCTTGCTTCAGTTTGAACCCCAGATGCTGGAAAAAACGGCGCTCGCCATGCTCGGCCGGCCGGCCAACACCGCGATTGACCTGCAACTGGAGAATCCGCGGCTTACTCCGCTGACGGTAGCTGGCCAACCATTTGGCATGGTCCTGCAGCACCTTGGCACGCTCATAGACCTGTACCAGCGCGACGCCAAGGTGTTGACCCAATTGGGCGTGCAAGACATACTTTTTCGCCACATCGTCATGATGTTACGGCCCGAAGTATTTCTGAGCCAGATTGACATCCCCCGCGCCACGGCCAGTGCAGCACGCCTGGAGCAGCTGTGCGATTACATGCACGCGCATCTGGATGCTGGACTGACGCTGACCGATATGGAGGCCTTCAGCGGATTGTCGGCACGCAGCCTGCAACTGGCATTTAAAAAACATTTGGGCTGCACCCCCATGCAGTGGCTATCCAAGCAAAAGCTGCACAAAATTCATGCACGTCTATTAGCTGCCGATGACTCGGAATCGGTCGCATCGCTGGCAGTGGCTTATTTCCCGAACTTGGGCGATTTTGCACGCTACTACCAACGTCAATTTGGCGAGTTGCCCTCGCAAACCCGTGCCCGCCAGCGTCGCTGAGCCAATTTTGCGTGGGGCGGTTCGGCTGGTCGACTGACCAATGTCGGAATTGCGAAAAATTTCCTCCCAAATTGCGTGAACACATTGCGTGATCTCGGTTTTCCAAAACCGGGGCGCAGCCTAGCATCGATTGCCCTTTGCCCTCGAAACGGGCGTCGGCAGTTGCCGACAGGAACATTTCACAATTTCCCTGGTTTACTGCCAGTCCGTACCTCCAACTTCATCCATTGAAATATGAATAAATTCAACATTTTGGCTGCGATAGTCGCGTGCAGCGCATCCATTGCAGCACAAGCCACACAGCAATGTTTTACAACTGCGGGGGTTTACGGTGCGGTAACCATTACTGAAGTCGGCGCTGGATGTGCACAATTGAACCCCTTTACCTTACACGGGCGGACTGGTTTTGTGATGTTTAGTGGCGCACAATCTTGCACTATTGGATTTAGCAAACCCCTCGTCACATCGTCAATTACGGTTGATATTGACGATGTTGACAGCAATGAAACCACAACCGTGAGTACCAGTGCAGGAGCTTATACGGTCATTCCCGGCGATTTAACCGGTCCTCTTGCAGCCGGAGACCCCGGCACACTTTCTTCGGCTGGTGGCATCATTGGTTCGCCAATTCAGAGAGGCTCAGGTACTTTTTCGTTTACCAACACCCCCCCCGCGTCTATCACATCCTTGACACTGACTCACGCCGGAGCCCCAGGAACCTTTTATCGCGTTTGTGCAGATGACGCAGGTGTAGTAGCTCCCACATCGGTGCCAACCCTCTCCGAGTGGGGCCTGATCATCCTGTCCGGCTTGATGGTCATGGCCACGTATGTGACCCTGAGAAGGCGTAACGCCTAGTCGTGCCCCGCTTTTTTTCTGCTCTTTGTGGCCGTAATCCACCCGTGGACCAACCTGCTCGCCAGCCTGAGTGCGGGGATCATGACCTGGTTCGATGCCGACGTCATCAGCTATGGCCGGGTGCAATGGGGTGGAAGCCGCCATCATCCTCATCGCAGGCATGGCGGCGTTTCCTGCCCCGCTAAAACTCAAAGCCGCTGGCATTGCCGTGGGCATCGTGGCGGTGCAAACTGCCAACCTGCTGCGCGTGGTCAGCCTGTACTACTTGGGCCCGGTGGGCAATATGGGCTTGTGGAAATATGGCCCCTACCCTACACCGACAAGCCCGGTGAGCTGGTACCAGATGACAGCTGCGCAAGGTGTCACGGTCAGCGGCAACACCAATACTTTCACTGTTCAGGACAACGGTGTGGGTAATGCAGACCCGGCACCGGGCGTGATTGCCGACCCGGCTGGCCCAGGTACAACAGTCAATGCGTCCGCCAGCATTCCCACCCTTTCCGAGTGGGGAATGATCTTGATGTCTGGTTTGTTGGGCTTGCTTGGGCTGGCTCAGATGCGCCGGCGGCGCTGAGGTCAAAGTGCGCTTGGTTGGGGGATTTGTATAAAAACCTGCCAGCGCCGGTTCGGCTGGTCGACTGGCCAATGTCGGAATTACGAAACATACCCACCCATATCGCCAGATCAGCTTTCGCAATCTCGGTTTCCCAAAACAGGCGATCAGCCTAGCATTCGGAGCCCCTAGCCCTCAAAGCGGTCGCCTGCGTGTGCAGACGCGAACGTTTCACAATTTTTCCTGGTGAATCCGACCATGACTTGCCTCCCATCATGCCGCGCCGCGCGGACTTCGACTGTTTCATTGGCTCGCCTTCTAAGACCAGTATTTCACTTGATGCTTGTGCTGCTGGGCACACTTTTGTTGGGCAGCAGCTATGCCCATGCCAGCGCTGTCACCATCAGTGACGCAGCAACTTATGCACAGCTGCCGGATGTTGCAGTGGACACAAATGGAGTTTCGGCCTCGGTATTTGTGCAGGGCTCGCAGATTTTTGCCAACGTCAAGAGCGCCAGTGGGGCCTGGCTGGCAAGCCCGGTAGCAGTGTCTTCAGCTGGATCTGGCTTGGCTGACAGCAACGTCCCCAAGGTGAGGGCGCTCAATGGCGGTGGCTTTGTGGTGGCGTGGGTGCAACGCAATACGAATGGGGAATGGGGCGTATTCGCCTGCAAGCTCAATGCCGCTACGGCGGTCTGCTCTACCCCGGTTGCAGTCTTCGGAACGCCAACCGGGGGCAATTATTACAGCCAAAACGACATGGCCTTGGCTGTAGACGACACCAGCGGCAAGGTCTTTGTGGTGGACTACAAGGGCGGCACCTCGGGTTGGATGGCCATGACGGCCGCAACCAGTACAGACGGTGGCGCGACATGGAGCACTGCCGTCACCATGAGCGATCCGGGCTCGATCGGTTCACCACCCCCGCCCCGGCCCCTTGGATTCGGTGGTCTTGGTGCTGCTGCCACCAGTGGCAAGTTGGTAACCGTTGGCGCAGATGCAAATAATCAAAACGGCATCAGTTCTTGGATCTTTGATCCCGCCAGTGTTGGAACGGAGTGGAGCAACTCAGCCCTCAGCGGAACTATTAATACCAACGATCCGCTTCCGATCAGTGTGTCTGCATCAGGCGGGAAAGCCCTGGCAATCTGGAAGAGCAATCAGCAGGGCGGCAATGGGCTGTACACGATTACCTACGGATATTCAGCTAATGCAGGCACGACTTGGGCGGGCGCTAACATCAATGCTGGTATGGATGCTCAAGTGGGGCCCGTTGCTCTGGTCACTGCGCAAGGCCGCATGTTACTCACCTGGAACACATCGGGTTCGTTTTCGGGAGTGGATCGGGCGATTCAGACGACACTCAGCGACGACAGCGGTACAAGCTGGAGCAATGTTGAAGACTTGTTAACTTATCCGAGTAACGCTGGCTTCCTTATCAATCGCGGCCTTTATGCCGCAGGCAATTCTGCCGGTGATGCGACGGTGGCGTGGGCATTTGCAAACTTCAATAACAAAATAGCGGCGCGATCGCTTCCTCATGGTCCGACCCCCATTTGGGACGCAGAGAGCGTGCTGTATCCGAGCACGGCCATCGTTGATTACAACGGTGGCCTGGCAGGTGGTGGCTCCGGCGTATTCACGTTGATCTGGACCCAGCCCACCTCCTACATCAAATCACTGGGCTTTACTTACCCTGCCGCTCCGGCCGACGCCACGGCACCCACAACCAGCGCCGTGAGCGCCAGCGCCACCGGGCAGACGACTTCCGATTTGTTAGGCACCTCCGATGAGGCAGCCACTGGCTACTGGGTGGTGTTGCCCGGCCCGAGCGCTGCAGCGCCCACCGCAGTGCAGGTCAAGGCTGGTCAGGACAGCGCAGGCAGCGCAGTGCCCAGCGGCAAGTCTGGCAGCGCAGCAATGACAGCGGCTACGCCAAAGACCTTTGCCATCACCGGTTTGACGGCTTCGACGGCCTACACCATCTGCCTGATGGCAGAAGATGCCTCTGGCAACAAGTCTTCTGTCACTTGCTCTGATA
>CAJBMJ010000150.1 GCA_903954045.1 uncultured beta proteobacterium
CATTTGCGCCAGGCCTTGGTCAATGAAGAGTTCAGCCTGCATTACCAGCCACGCCTGAATGCCCGCACGCGCCGAATTCAGGGAGCGGAGGCTTTGTTGCGGTGGAGCAATCCGGTTCTTGGACAGGTCTCACCGGCGCACTTCATTCATTTGGCCGAAGAAACTGGACTGATCAAGCCTATTGGTTTGTGGGTACTGCGCGAAGCTTGCAGGCAGTGGATGCAGTTTCAGAAGGATGGCGTTTTCGACAAACTGGAACTCTCCGTCAATCTATCGGTGGCGCAGCTATCTGACACTGACCTGGTACAGCAGTTGCAGACGGTTCTGCTGCAGACGGGTATGCCCGCCGCGCTACTTGAACTCGAACTCACGGAGTCGCACCTGATGGACAACCCGCCGGCCGCTCAGGCCCAGGTGGCTGCGCTGAAGGCGCTTGGCGTACGGGTAGCCATCGATGACTTTGGCACTGGATACTCCAGTCTGGCCTATCTGAAGCGCTTTGATATCGACAAGCTCAAGGTAGATCAATCGTTTGTGCAAGGCATGCTGGATGACGCCGCCGACGCAGCCATTGTGCATGCCGTGATTGGCTTGGGCCACACCTTGGGTCTGACGGTGGTAGCCGAAGGGGTCGAAAATCTCCCGACAGCGCAAACGCTAACGGCTCTGGGATGTGACGAACTCCAGGGGTATTGCTTCAGCCGGCCGTTGGCCGTAGAGGACTTTGAGCAATGGGTTCGCGCCCAAGACGAAAGACCTAACCGGCGCCGTGCTGTGTAAGCTGGTACCGGGTGATGAGTGCATCTCTTTTGCCCGGGTCCAGGTTGATGCGGCTGACATCACGCCCCACCACTTTGAACAAGCGTTCATCCATTACATAGCGCCACAGGGGTGGAATGTAGGCCACCAGAAACATGCCAAAGTAGCCGTTGGGCAGGGTGGGCAAATTGTCAAAATGGCGCAGCGACTGGTAGCGGCGCAGCGGGTGAGCATGGTGGTCGGAGTGGCGCTGCAAATGGAACAAAGCCCAGTTGGACACGATGTGGTTGCTGTTCCAGGAATGGTGGGGTTGGCAGGGCTCGTACTTGCCCGGAGCCCGTTCGCCACGCAACAATCCATAGTGCTCTATGTAGTTGGCCGAGGTCAGCTGAAAGTTCGCCCAGAACGATGCAACCAGCAGGAACGGCAATATCTGGATGCCCAGCCAGACCACCAGCGCAGTCCACAAGGCCAGTGTAATCAGGGCTGGTTGGAGAATTTCGTTGTGCAGCGACCAGACGGGGATCTTGGCGTTGCGCAGCCGAGTGCTCTCCAGCTTCCAGGCGCGCACCAACGCACCCGGCATTTCGCGAAGCAAAAAAGCATAAATGGTCTCGCCCAGGCGAGATGAAGCCGGGTCTACCGGCGTGGCCACATCGCGATGGTGACCGCGGTTATGTTCCACCGAAAAGTGCCCGTAGCCTGTGGGCGCCAGTACCAGCTTGGCCAGCCAGCGTTCCAGCGGGGTGTTTTTGTGGCCCATCTCATGACCGAGGTTGATGCAAAAGCCTCCCACCGATCCGGTGATCAGCACCATGGCAATCAGGCCGTGCAGCGGCAAGGGTGTGCTCGCCACAAACCAGGCACTGAAAATGAACGCACACCACAGGATGGGTACCAGCAGAAAAGTGACCCAGCGGTAATACGTATCAGCTTCAAGTGCAGGGACGGCTGATTCCGGCGGGTTGCTTTTGTCCTCGCCCATGATGAAGTCCAGCAGGGGCAACGCCAGATAGAAAAACGCGACCTGTATCCACAGCATGCGGGGGTCTCCGGTAACCAGCACAAGCGTCGGGCCAATGCCCACAATGCTGGGCACCAGCACAGAGAAAAGCCAAGCGTAACGCTTGCGGTCACGGTACGGCTCCTGGGAGCTGGAGAGGGGAGGGGCTTGCATCGCGACTACCTGATACCTGGCGCGCCCAATTGCGCTGCCAGCCACTGGGCTACTTCGCTTCCCGGATCTTCCAGTCCGCCAATCACAGTGAAGTGGTCGGCCCCTTCGATGGGGCGCAATTCGCTGGAGTTGCCTGTGGCTTTCCAGGCAGAGTCAAAAATCGTCGCCTGGCGAGCAAACTCAGTCGATTCGTTGCCGCCCCAAGTGATCCATGCCGGGGTTTTGCACTGACGGGCCATAAAGGCCGGCGAGTTGCGCTTGACAATGCCGTCATCCAGTTGGATTTGTGGTTGCAGATAGCTGTAACGCAGGGGTTCAATGTCATACAGGCCGCTGAACAGCAGTGCTGCAGTGAAAGGGTCTTGCGACAAACCGTAATCCTGTTCCCACTGGGTTTGCAGACACATCGCCGTGAGATGCCCGCCGGCGGAGTGTCCGCCGATGGCTACGCGTGTGGGGTCGCCGCCGAAGTTTTGAATATTGCGCAAGGTCCAGGCTGCTGCGGCACGGCATTGGCGGGTAATTTCGTCGATGCTCACCCGTGGTGCCAGTGCGTAATTGACGACGACGCTGGTGATGCCAAGCGGCTGTAATCCCAGCGCAACGCTACTGAACTCCTTGCTGGAGAGCGCTCGCCAGTAGCCGCCGTGAATGAATATGAACACCGGAGCATTGGGTTCATCAGCTGGGAAAATGTCCAGCGTTTCTTCGCGTGTGGGGCCGTAGGGCACATCCAGATGGCACTTCAAATGCGCCCTGGCATGCTGCGACTGCTCCACAAAATGCTTCCCCGGGGCCGCCGGGTCTGGCAATGCCAGCGAAGGGTTGTACTGCGCATCGATCTGCGCCTGATTCTGAAATTCGCGGTACAAAGGTCTCATGGCTGCATTATCAGCCTGGCGACC
>CAJBMJ010000151.1 GCA_903954045.1 uncultured beta proteobacterium
CAGAGATGCACCCTGCCACGGGGATGCAAGACAAGGGGTGCCGTCTTGTCCATCTGGAGTTGTTGCACCCCGAGCCACAGCGCTTGGACGCACTCATCCATGGCCTTCAGTTCTCCGAATTCGGTGCCACGCTCTCGGTGGTAGAGGCGTCTGCGCCGGGGCTGCTGGCTCACATCGACACGCCGCTTGGGCTGCGTACCATCGGTTAGCTGAATGAACCTAGATCCGGCAGTTACCCGGCCATTGCAAGTCGGTCTGGCGGTAGGCAAGGCGGCAACGGACGGGTGATTTTCGCCACTACGTAGTCCAGAAACGTCTTCCATCGGTCTGACTTAGGCAACTGCTCCGCAACTGCCCGTACATGACTGAGCGCCGCACGGATATTGGCTATGAGATCGAGCAGCTTATCTTTTGCGGCATGCATGGGCGTGAGATACAGCGTGGTCTGTCCGGCATGTTTGACTGCTCGACCCACACCCGCGAGCAGGAGTGCACGACTGGTGATGGCCTCCATTCTGGCTCCCGGCTTTGCGGCCCTGCAATACCATGACCACCAGTTGTAGACGAGTGCTACCGCTCGCGCACTGGTCTGGCAGCGCTCAATGTCCTGGGTCGTGAAGCCACCCCAACCCCATTGGTTTTTCAACTCGTCAAAGCCGTTCTCGCAATCCGCACGGTCACGATAGAGTTGACCGAATGCCTCCAACGCGTAGCTGCTGTTTGTCACCAGTACCGCGTACTCCCAGGCCTGAACGTTGTCGTCGGGCATCAGTATTTCAAACTGCTCGCCCACTTCGCTCTTGGTTTTGCGACTCAGAGCCAAATCCGTCTTCACCGCACGACGCAGTATCACCACCCGACGTGCCTTGTCCCAGCCCGAGAGTTTGAGTGTGTCCTGCACTGCACTCCAGCCCTGATCGCTTGGCCCTGGCGTGCTCCAGTCATCACGTGCAAATTGGCGTGCCAGCAATTTTTTGACCCCCTGCGTCTGGCGCAATTTGAACAAGTAGGGCTGACCACGTTCCTCTAACTCGACAATGAACGGCTCGTTGCCAAAGCCACAGTCCCCGCGCACCAGTGCCGGGCGCTGCTCGACAGGGAGTTTGTCCAGTATGGCAATCAGACCAGGGCGTGCTTTAGCCGCGCTGTGTTCTTTGCCAGGTGAGACCACAACGTCAAGCACCAGCCGCAGATTGGCCGCCCAATAGGTATGCAATGCGTGACTGGGGCGCCCGGGTTTGTGTGGGTTGTAGCTCACCTCAGCTCCGCTTTGCTTACCAAACAGCGTCTTGATGGTGGTGTCGATATCCAGAATCCACGCAGTGCTCAGTGCACCTTGCACGCTGCTCAGTAGTTGTGTCCCAAGCCAGACTTGGCTTTGCTCGGCGCTCATGCGCGACAACGAGCGACGCAGCGCGTCTTCGCTGATGATTTTCTCCATCCCCAAAATCTGCGCACTGACCGTATCACCGCGCAGGGCTGTAATGTGGGTGTAGCGGTTGTGACCGGCAAGTATCGCCAGCAACCAGGTTCCAAGCACATCCTTTTTGCTCGGTGCGTTGGGGCTGGTGTAGACCAGGGGGCAACTATCGACCCATGCGTCGTACACGCCGGTGGAGGCGAGGAACTCCGCAAAGAATGCCAGTTGAGCATTCGGAGTGGCACTTGCACTGTGGTCCCATTGCACGTGAATTCGACCCCCAGGGGTATCCACCACCATGGCTTCCAGTGCCTGCTTTTGAAGCGCCAGTTGACGCCTTTTTGCTTCACCCATAAGGTGACCTCGACAAATGAGTTGAAACTGGCTCCCAGTCTAGCTTGCAGCCGGTTTATCCAGCATCAACTGCCGGAAATAGGATTATCAGATACATGAAGGTGCGTCGTTGCCATTTTCCAATAGAAAAAGGGGCCGTAGCCCCCTTACAGTCTGCCTG
>CAJBMJ010000152.1 GCA_903954045.1 uncultured beta proteobacterium
CATCACTTTTGGTATCGGCCCAGCGGGCACCGGCAAGACCTATCTTGCAGTAGCTGCCGCAGTGGACGCCTTACAACGCAGCGCAGTACAGCGTATAGTTTTGACCCGCCCTGCTGTTGAGGCGGGAGAGCGCCTGGGATTATTGCCCGGAGACTTGAATCAAAAGGTCTATCCCTATCTGCGCCCGCTGTACGACGCGCTGTACGACCTGATGGGCTATGACCAGGTGCACAAGGCGTTTGAGCGACAGGCGCTGGAAATCGCGCCGCTGGCATTTATGCGGGGGCGTACCTTGAACAACGCCTTTGTGATTCTGGACGAAGCGCAAAACACCACACCAGAGCAAATGAAAATGTTCCTGACCCGCGTGGGCTTTGGTACCAAGACGGTCATTACAGGCGACGTGAGCCAGATTGACTTGCCCAAATCACAGCTCAGCGGGCTGGTGGAGGCCGAGCGGATTCTCAAGCGCGTGCCGGGCATCGCCATCACACGACTCACCAGCGTGGACATCGTGCGCCACCCGCTGGTGGCCCGCATTGTGGATGCCTACGACGCGGCGCGACTCAGTGATCTGCCGCCCATCGCCATTCCCGAAGTCGAACCTGAGCTTCCCCGGATCGGGCTCCCTAAAACCCGCACACCCAAGGCCCGCTGATGTTGCCAGAACTCTCTCTTTCGCTCCAGTTCGGAAGATTCAAGGACGCGGACAAACACCGTACAGCATTAGCCCGGCACAAGGTCAAGCGCTGGATTCGCAACACACTGGAGGTGGACGGCGAAATCACGGTGCGGATTGTGGACGCAGAAGAAGGCCAGACTCTGAACCGCGACTACCGAAAAAAAGACTATGCCACCAATGTGCTGACTTTTGACTACACGCAAGAGCCAGTGGTCACCGCCGATCTGGTGCTTTGCGCGCCAGTGGTAGCCAAAGAAGCTAAAGAACAGAAGAAAACCCTGGAAGCCCATTACGCCCATTTGATCGTGCATGGCACTCTGCACGCGCAAGGGTGGGACCATGAACTCGACGAGGACGCCGAGGTGATGGAGTTGCGCGAGACGGAGATCATGGCGCGACTGGGGTTCAAGAACCCTTACTGAACAGCCCACTTTCTGTGCCGTTTTTGGGGAATCTGGCGGCCAGGGAAGTGCATATATCTCAATAGCCTATTCCGAATGCGTCAGACTGCAATGTAGCGGTAGGTGTCAAAGGGTTTGACGCCGTGGATGTCACTTGCGGGCTACAAGCGGTCATCGGCCTTTCGAATGTAACTTGATGGAATCGAACACCATTTGCGATGCGTCCTCAGCGCTGACCTGAGCGGAATCGATAACTAGGCGGTCACTGGCCCATGATTCATATTTCCGGTTTTGAACTTCGTCCCAGGTAGGCAGGGTGTGACCGGGAATGTCTGTCTCACGGCTTTCCGCTCTTCTTCTATGCTCAACTTTGTCTGAGCACACTATTTCGATTTCGACGATTTCAGAAGCGGCATTCCCTGCAAGCTCCCGCCAAGTCTCTCGGATGACTGCCAGAGGGTTAACTGCATCCGCAATTACGGTGTTGCCCAAAGCTAGATTGACACTGGCCAATTCGTAGGCAACTACATAACCCAAAGCGCCCAAGTCACTTGGATTGCGTAGCGAGGCAACAATGGCCTGCTCTATGGTGTCTATCCGCAAATAGGTGGCGTGCAACTTGCAGCAAAGCAATTTTGCGATGGTGGTTTTGCCTGTGGCCGGAAGTCCGCTGAGTACTATGAGCATGGCAGTGATTCTCCCTCAGTCCTCCAGCTTTCCGGTGGCCGCTTTCGCGCTTGGATTCAACCGGTCACACGCTCATGGTTAGCGAGGCAACACTCGAGGAACGTATTCCAAAGTCTCAAGCAGCGTACTGTGGGAGCCTGCCAAAGTGAGGTAAAAGAGGAGCCCGCATAGCGGGCGGGGGACACGAGCGGCGGCAGGTGCTCACAGTACGTTGCGGGCGATCAAGCAACTGCTGGAATCGGGGGCGCTTGCCAACACAAGGGGAAGGTTTACATGGAGAGGCGCCTCCAAGAGAACTTTTCTCAGTTTTTGGGCGCCATTTGAATTGGCAGCACGGGCGGACTCAAGGTCTCTTCAGCCAGGTCAATGTCAACCGGCTCATTCAGCATATTCACCAGTGGAAGCTCGTAGTCATTCCAGCCACGCACGCCTGTCTTCATGGAAAAGACCTGATTGAAACCCATTTGCTGCAGGGTCAGGGCTGCCAGGGCAGTGCGGTTGCCGGAGCGGCATACCAGTACCACCGGTTGGTTGCGCGCTAGTGCCAGCATGGGAAGCGTATCGGAGTAGCCCCAATCGCAAGAGGCCTCCAGAATACCCCGCGGAACCAGCAATGAACCCTGAATGTGGCCCAAAGCGTATTCATCTGGCTCGCGTATATCCACAATCAGCAGTCCAGGTGTAGCCTTGCGCATAGCGTCCACATCCCACGGCATGAGTTCCTTGATGTGCGGCAAGGCGGCTGCAACCAGGTTGGCGAAAGTGCTTGTCGACATAGGAATGGTCCTTAATTCTTTGGCTATTTCGCCCGCAGTCCTTGAGCCAATGCACCTCCGGCAATGCCAGCAGGCCGACACCTGTTCCGATGGTCAGACCACCTAGCAAATAGTGCTGCCAGCCCAGCGGAAAGAGCGAAGTCGATAAGTTCATGGTGATGGATTATCGAGGCTCAAATGGGCAGAGCGCCAACAGTCGCTATCCGCATCGCAATAGTTACCGGCCCATCGTTCACCAATTCCACCCGCATATCTGCCGCAAAAATTCCGGTTTGTACCACCGGATGCGCCTTACGCGCCTGGGCGACAAAGTAGTCATATAAGCGCCGCCCTTCCCCCGGCGAAGCTGCTGCCTTGAAACTGGGGCGGTTGCCGCCGGTGGTATCGGCGGCCAGGGTGAATTGGCTCACAATCAACAAGCCACCTTGCTTGCCCCGACCATCCATGTCCTGCACTGAAAGGTTCATCTTGCCCTGCGCATCACTGAAGATTCGCAGCTTGAGCATTTTGGCCAGCAACTTGTCGGCGCTTGCATCGGTGTCGCCTTGCTCCGCACACAAGAGCACCAGCAAACCCGCACCAATTTCGCCCACCACTTGGCCTTCAACCACAACACGCGCTTCGCTTACCCGCTGCAAAACTGCAATCATGACTTTACCTCGAGAGTTTTCATGGGGCCATTGTGCACATGGGCCCTGTGCCAAAATGCCCCGAACCTCCCAACCGGTGCTGCTTCCTCTCCCATGCTTGCTACCCTGAAACGTCTTCGCTACTGGCTTGTGGCCTGGATCGTTCTGTCTCTGGTGGCAGGCACCTTGCTGGCGCGCAATGAATTGGTTCACCAACGCGAAGCCTTTGATACCGATGCGCGCATCGTGCACCGGCTGTTGAGCCAGCGCGCAGTGCAGCACGACGCCATACTGGCAACCCTGGCCTTGCTGCGGCCCAACGCGTCGGGTGATCACCCCGAACAGCGTCTGCCTGCGCTCTATAGCCAGATTCTCTCGGTGAGTTCGCGGTCACCAGGCGTGCAGTGGCACACCAGAAGTCTGTCCGACGCTGAGGAAGTTTCCCGTCGCACACAAAAGCCTGCGCTAGCCGCCTTCGATCCCGCAATGGGGCGATACCAGATGGTGCTGGCAGGCCAACCCGAAAGCTATGCGTTGACGATTGATATTCACAACATGGTGCCTTGGACCGAATGGCCCTCGAATGCCAACTCCAGCCCGGTGCGAATTTCCCTTTATTTGGCTGGCCAGGAGCGGGTGTTGCAGAAGGGACTCCGTGGTCCCTCTGCGGGCAAGGGCTGGAACTTTGAAGCCCGAAAAGTGCTTGCCACGGAAAGCCAGCCTTTTGAAGTGGTTTCGCAATTGCATCTTGGCTGGGCCGCTTTGCCATGGTCGCAAATGCTGGCAAGCACCCTGTTATTGGCACTGGCACTTCTGGCCGCGAAGGCATTGCTACAACAGCGTGAGGAGCGCAGACGCAGCACAGAGCGCCAGCGCCTGGGGCAGATTGCTCGCCTGAACACCCTTGGCGAATTGGCTGCTGGCATGGCACATGAGTTGAACCAGCCACTGACCGCCATGCTGGCCAATACGCAGGCCGCCAGTCGCATGCTCGACGACACCGAACCAGACTTTCCTCTGGCGCGCCAGGCCATGCAGTTGGCGGTGCAGCAGGCAAGAAGGGCATCAGAAGTTGTAACGCGCTTGCGTCGCACGGTGGAGCGACCGAGCACGGGCGGCAACGTAGTCGCTATTTCCTTGGCAGATGCTGCGCAACGCGCACTGTATGTTCTCGAACCCGATTTGCAGCGCCACAAGACCCAAGCCGATGTGCATGCACAGGGGCGACCATTTGAGATACAGGCCGAGCCCGTTGCGCTGGAGCAAATCATCCACAACCTGGTACAGAACGCTCTGCAGGCCATGGAGCAAACTGCGCCAGAAAATCGGCGTCTCTGCCTCATTCTGGAGTGCACGCCCACCCACGGTGTGCTGAGAGTGCAAGACAGTGGTCCCGGCATATTCGCTGAAGCATTGCCCCGGATTTTTGAGCCCTTTTTTACTACCCGCGAAGGCGGACTTGGCCTGGGACTGAGCCTGTGTGAAACCCTGGCCATTGGCATGGGCGCCAAGTTGACTGCAGCCAACCTTGCCGCAGGGGGCGCAGAGTTCATACTGAGCGTCCCGCTCGCCACTCCAGAGCCTTTGCCATGAGTTCTCCGCTGTCGCCCCTGATTCACCTGATCGACGATGACGAGGCGGTGCGCTCCGGTCTGGCATTACTGATTGGCACCGTCGGATTGCGGGTGCAAACATGGGCTGATCCTCAGGCTTTCTTGCGCGATTTTGACCGACAGAGCATTGGTGCCATCGTGCTGGATGTTCGCATGCCGGGCACCAGTGGATTGACCGTGCTCGACACCCTGGTGTCGCAGGGCGTTGATCAGCCCGTGATCATGCTCACCGGCCACGGCACCGTGGACATGTGTCGGCGGGCTTTCAAGTCGGGTGCTGCCGAGTTTCTCGAAAAACCTGTAGACGATGAGCGCCTGTTGGAGGCTCTGCAGAGCGCGGTGCGCCAGCATGTCAAATCCCGTGAGCGCAACCAGGCTGATCGCCAGACCAGGGCCCATTTCGCCCAGCTGTCAGATCGGGAACGCGAAGTGCTGGGCCTGATTGTGGCGGGGCTGACCAATAAGGAAATAGGCCGGGCGCTCACCGTATCCCCACGCACAGTGGAGACCCACCGCGCCAATCTTTTTGCCAAGCTGGAAATAGACAACCTGGCGCAGCTAGTGCGCCAGTACGCTGCGCTAGTGGACGAGCGGCCATCGAGCTGACTCCGTAGTTCTACGGAGGTGCAGACGTAGCCTTACGAATGTGCAAAACGCGAGCGGATTTTTACAGTAGAGCCACGGTTGATTGAACCGCTTAACTACTGAATCCGGAGCACACCATGCGCATTTCCACCATCGCCACTTTGATCCTCGCCACCCTCGCCAGCGCCGCTAACGCCCAGGCAGTTCGCACCGAACGCAACATGTCACTCGAACTGGCGAACCAGATAGCCAGTGCGACTGTGGCCGCCTGCACAGCCAGCGGCTATGCCGTCACAGCTACCGTGGTTGACCGCGCAGGCGGCGTTCGTGCGGTGCAACGTGCCGACAACGCAGGCCCTCACACACTGGGTGCCAGCCAGCAGAAGGCATTTACCTCTGCCTCTGCCAAGAACACCACACTGGCCATGATGGAAGGTGCACAAAAGAACCCCGCCGCTGCCAACCTGGTCTACATCCCCGGCTTCCTGCTGGTGGGCGGTGGCGTTCCTGTCAAGGTGGGCAATGAGGTCATTGGTGCTGTGGGCGTGGGCGGCGCGCCCGGCGGCCACCTGGACGAGCAGTGTGCAATGACGGCCCTGGACAAGGTCAAGGAATTGCTGAAGTAATGTACCTCTAGCGCCCGTATCCATTGCACAAAAAGCTACTATTTTTATAGCATTAAGGCATTCCATGCAGTACCCCACTTTTCCCAAGGTGTTTCGTGCGCTGTTCATTGCGCTGGCCTGCCTGGCCAACCAGTGGGCTGTTGCCCAGGTTGCCCCATCCGCCGCTGAGGCAGCAGCCTACCGGGGTCTGCATGCTGCAGCTTGGCAAGGTGATACAGGCAAAATCGATCTGCTTGCAGCCACCAAGATCGATGTCAACAGCCGAGATCCCTATGGCCGTACGCCGCTGCATGTGGCCACCTTTGCTCGCCATGGCGCAGCCATTCGGACACTGGTTCGCGCCGGGGCTAACCTGAGTGCGCTGGAAAACGATCGCTATGACGCAGTCACCATTGCGGCGGTGGCCAATGACGAAGAAAGCTTGCGCGTTCTGCTGTCGCTTGGGGCCAGCGCCAAGCTGGTGACCAGCCGGTACGACGGAACTGCCCTGATTGCTGCAGCCCATCTGGGGCACGATGGCGTGGTTAGACAGTTGATTGCAGCCGGTGCCCCACTGGACCACGTCAACAACCTGCATTGGACGGCGGTAATTGAATCCATCGTGCTTGGCAATGGCGGGCCACGCCACCAGGCAACCCTGAAGGCACTGGTGGACGCAGGAGCCAATTTGAAACTCGCAGACCGCCACGGCCAGACTCCCTTGGCGCTGGCCCGCACCCACGGCTACAGGGAAATGGCACAAATGCTTGAGAAAGCCGGGGCGCAATAAAGCAAGGAGGTTTTTGCCGCCCGGCAGGCCCAAGGCCTGGGGGCCTGGTCTCAGGCCAGTGTCACCCGGGCAAATTTGCGCTTGCCTACCTGCAACACATAGGTGCCCGCGCCGAGCTTTAGGCCCTTGTCGCTCAC
>CAJBMJ010000153.1 GCA_903954045.1 uncultured beta proteobacterium
AATTCATGGCGTCGCCAAAGGCGGCATAGGTGATGTTGTTGGAGGTCAGGGCAAAGCGGTGAATGGCCACGCGGACCTGGCCCTCGGGCAGCGCCACGGCAGGCGTAGTGCGCAGGGTGGTGGTAGTCAGCTGGTCTTTGCGGATCAGAAAGTCCGTGGTGTGTTGCATGGGCGAACCATAAGGCAAACGGCCAGCCACCACAACGGGAGCTGGCCGCCTAGGTGACAGCGCGGTTTAAGCGACGGCGATGGACACTTCAATATTGGCGCGGGTGTCGGCGCACACTGCGTCAAGATCTGTGACCGCCAGGGGCGACCAGTTCGGAAAGCTGTGTGCCCACAATGTGGCTTTGCTGGCTATCGCTCACCTAAAATCGAAGGGATTGTTTCATTTGCATCTTCGGTACCGTCGCCATTTGGTGCTATCGGGCTGGGAACTTTGCGGTAATAGTACTCCGCCCAGCCCGGGGGGCGCAGAGGTGCCATGTGGCGACCGCGTTCTTTTTCTTCCTCCCAGTCAATAGCTCGGAATATTTCCTTGTCTATGAGCCGCAGTTCGCGACCTATGCCTTTTATGGCATTGCAGTAGGCAGTTGCACCTGCGCTTCTTTTCAGGATTTGCATAGCATACTTGTGGGCGTGCGGCGTGTTGTGCAGTGGCGATAACTTGGCGGCAATGTCCAAAACCACACTCCAGCCGTAAGGTGTAGGGCCAGCGACGGGAACCCGGAACTTGAATGAACGCAGCAACAGTGAAACTTTTGTCACCCAGTGCGACTCGCAACGTTCTTGCAGGGCCGAAACCTCACTTTCGGAACAGTGACTCCAAACGTCGGGGGAGGGCTTGACAAAAAAGCGCTTCCCAGATGGCGCTTAGTGATGGCGAGTCGAGGGCTAACAGGTCGTTGGTCTTGGTTGCGTTAGTTTTGTTCATGTTGCATTGGTAGAAGAAGTTTGAGTTTGTCGCCTTTGTGTCTTGTGACGCCAGCCACTTTTCTTTGTGGCTGACCTTCAAAGTGGAAAGTCCGGAATGGAGAAGGCACTAGGCCGAGATCGCCGCGGTCAGTTGCTGAAACACCAACTTTCTCACGCGCACCCGAAAGCTGGCAATGGGCACGGCTTTGCGTGCCTCAAATGAGTGCTATTCGGGCGATTTGCACGATGGCGAACAAACTGCCTGTGATTTTCCAAGTATCTTGCGTGTCACCATCAGAGAGCGCGCACGATGGTTGCCGCATAGAAAGCAGGACATGGTTGGTGCCCGGAAGGAAGTTGCAGCAATGAAGGGAGAACCCAGTACTTTGGATTTGTAACGCAATCCATCGTCGAGTATTTTGGTCTTGATGGCAGGTCTTGTCATGGTCGAAACTCGATGTCGCCCTTGCTTCTTGGCACGACGCCAGTCTCTCGCAGCATGGCAAGCCGCTTTTGCCACACCAATACCCATTTGTTGGTTCGCTCTCTTTCCGCGTCCGATGCGGCGGCAAGAAATCGATCAATGGCCGTACAAACACGAATGGCCGCATAGTTTCTGTGTTGCTTCATAGACCGATCTTTCATTACCTTTTCCCCCTCGCGTGTCGTGGCAGCATCGCTCAAGTGTCAAGAATTCCTTGAAGGTTGT
>CAJBMJ010000154.1 GCA_903954045.1 uncultured beta proteobacterium
ACCAACATTCCGCCCCATAACCTCAACGAAGTGGTAGACGCGTGCCTTCACCTGTTGCGCAACCCCGCTGCCAGCATCGATGAGCTGATGGACATCATTCCGGCGCCCGATTTCCCCACCGCAGGCATTATTTACGGCATCAATGGCGTCAAAGACGGTTACCGCACCGGCCGCGGCAAAGTGGTCATGCGCGCCCGCTGCCATTTTGAAGACATCGACAAAGGCCAGCGCCAAGCCATCATCGTCGATGAGCTGCCCTACCAGGTCAACAAGAAGACGCTGCAGGAGCGCATGGCCGAGCTGGTGCACGAGAAGAAAATTGAAGGCATCAGCCACATTCAGGACGAGTCCGACAAGTCGGGCATGCGACTGGTCATCGAGCTCAAGCGCGGCGAAGTGCCAGAAGTGGTGCTGAACAACCTGTACAAGCAAACGCAATTGCAGGACACCTTCGGCATCAACATGGTGGCCCTAATCAACGGCCAACCCAAACTGTGCAACCTGAAGGACCTGATCGAGGTCTTCCTGAACCACCGCCGCGAAGTGGTCACACGGCGCACCGTCTTTAATTTGCGCAAGGCGCGCGAGCGCGGCCATGTGCTTGAAGGTCTGGCGGTCGCGCTGGCCAATATTGATGATTTCATTCGCATCATCCGCGAATCGCCAACGCCGCCGGTGGCCAAAGCCGAGTTGATGACCCGCCCCTGGGACAGCAAGCTCGTGCGCGAGATGCTCACCCGCACCCGCGCAGACGGTGGCGTAGTCAACGCGGACGACTACCGCCCCGACGGCCTGGAGAAAGAATTCGGCATGGGTGCGGACGGCCTTTATCGGCTCTCTGAAACCCAGGCGCAGGAAATCCTGCAAATGCGCCTGCAGCGCCTGACCGGTCTGGAACAAGACAAGATCGTGGCCGAGTACAAAGAAGTCATGGCCGAGATTGAAGACCTGCTGGACATTCTGGCCCGCCCCGAGCGCGTAACGGTCATCATCAGCGAAGAGCTGGGCCATGTGAAACAGGAATTCGGCCAAACCAAGATCGGTGCCCGCCGCAGTCTGGTCGAGCATTCCTCGTTTGATTTGTCCACCGAAGACCTGATCACCCCTACCGACATGGTGGTGACCATGAGCCACAGTGGCTATATCAAGAGCCAGCCGCTGGGCGAATACCGGGCGCAAAAGCGTGGCGGACGTGGCAAACAGGCCACCGCCACCAAGGAAGACGACTGGGTCGACCAGCTCTTCGTGGCCAACACCCACGACTACATCCTGTGCTTCTCCAACCGCGGTCGCCTGTACTGGCTCAAGGTCTGGGAAGTGCCACAGGGTTCGCGCGGTTCGCGTGGCCGCCCCATTGTCAATATGTTCCCCTTGCAAGAGGGCGAAAAAATTACTGTGGTGCTGCCACTGACTGGCGAAAAACGCAGTTTCCCTGCTGACCAGTACGTCTTCATGTCCACCAGCATGGGCACGGTCAAAAAAACAGCTCTGGACGAATTCAGCAACCCGCGCAAGGCAGGCATCATCGCCGTCGATCTGGACGAGGGCGACTTCCTGATTGGCGCGGCCCTGACCGACGGCAAGCACGATGTGATGCTGTTTAGCGACGGCGGCAAGGCGGTGCGCTTTGACGAAAACGATGTGCGCCCCATGGGCCGCAATGCACGCGGCGTGCGCGGCATGATGCTCGACGAAACCCAGAGCGTGATTGCCATGCTGGTGGCCGAAGACGAGCATCAAAGCGTGCTCACTGCCACTGAAAACGGCTACGGCAAACGCACCAACATCACCGAATACACCCGCCATGGCCGTGGCACCAAAGGCATGATTGCCATTCAGCAGTCGGAGCGCAACGGCAAGGTCGTTGCGGCCACGCTGGTGCATGCCGATGACGAGATCATGCTGATCACCGACAAGGGCGTGCTGGTACGAACCCGCGTGTCTGAAATCCGGGAGCTCGGTCGCGCGACCCAAGGCGTCACCCTTATCGGTCTGGATGAAGGTTCCAAATTGAGCGGGCTGCAGCGCATCGTGGAAAACGACGCCAATCCGGCTGACGCCGAAGGTAGCGACGAATCGGGCGATACCGGAGAGGCCGCCTGATTGCTACTGAAAATGTAGCTGCTTACGCATATTAAACAAGGGCTAGCGCCCGATTTGATACATAAATCCGTCTGATGCAACGCCCCTACAACTTCTCGGCCGGACCGGCCACGATGCCAGCCGAAGTGCTGGCGCAGGCTGCAGCCGAAATGCTGGACTGGCCCGATGCACAAGGTCACCGCAGCGGCATGGGCGTGATGGAAATGAGCCACCGGGGCAAGGAATTTCTGTCGATTTACGAAGCCGCTGAGGCAGATATTCGCGAACTGCTTGCCGTTCCGGCCCACTTCAAGATTCTGTTCATGCAGGGCGGCGGGCTGGCAGAAAACGCCATCGTCCCCATGAATCTGAGTCGCCTGCGGGCCCCAGAAGGCAGCAAGGGCTCTGCCGATTTTGTGGTGACAGGCAGCTGGAGTGAAAAATCCAGCAAGGAAGCCGCCCGTTATTGCGAAACCCAGGTGGCCGCGTCCGCCAAGGCTGATGGCTTTACCAGCATTCCAGCGCCAAGTACCTGGAAGCTCAATGAGCAAGCGAGCTACGTGCACGTCTGCACCAATGAAACCATCAACGGTGTGGAATTTCATGCCCTGCCCGACCTCAAAGCACTGGGCTCGGACGCTGCGCTGGTCATTGATTTTTCGTCCCATGTGGCGTCTCGGACGGTGGACTGGAGCAAGGTGGGGTTGGCCTTTGGTGGTGCACAAAAAAACCTGGGGCCTGCGGGCTTGACTATGGTGGTCGTGCGAGAGGATCTACTGGGTTTTGCCCAAAGCATTTGCCCCAGCGCCTTTGACTACAAAACCGTGGCAGACAACCAGTCGATGTACAACACACCGCCCACCTACTCCATTTACATGGCCGGGCTGGTCTTTCAGTGGCTCAAGCGCCAGGGTGGAATTGCTGCCATGGAGGCACGCAACATCGCCAAGGCCGAGTTGCTGTATTCGGCGCTAGATAGCTCAGCTCTGTTCTACAACAAGGTCCACAAAGACTGCCGCTCCCGCATGAACGTACCCTTCTTTTTGCGCGATGAGTCGCGCAACCAGGCATTTCTGGACGGTGCCAAGGCTGCCGGGTTGCTGCAGCTCAAAGGGCACAAATCCGTGGGTGGCATGCGTGCCAGCATCTACAACGCCATGCCCATCGAAGGCGTGCAGGCGCTGGTGGATTACATGCGTGCTTTCGAAAAAAATCAGGCCTGAGACAACGCTATGAGCCAACCCCAACAGTCCGAAGACCTGGGCGCGCTGCGCATCCAGATCGACTCGCTCGACCAGCAATTGCTGTCCCTGGTGAACCAGCGCGCCCGGGTGGCCGAAAAAGTGGGAGAACTCAAGCGCAAGGAAGGTTCGCCCTTTTTTCGCCCGGACCGCGTCGCGCAGGTCATTGACAAAATCCAGAACGCCAACCAGGGCCCCCTGCTCAACCAGCATGTAGCCTCCATCTGGCGCGAGATCATGTCAGCCTGCCTGGCGCTGGAAGCGCCCCAGCGAGTCGCCGTGCTGGGCCCGCAAGGTACGTTTTGCGAGCAGGCCGCCATTGAGTTTTTTGGCAGCGCTGCCGACCTGATTTACTGCGCCAACTTTGACGAAGTGTTCCACGCCACCGCTGCTGGCACCGCGCAATATGGCGTGGT
>CAJBMJ010000155.1 GCA_903954045.1 uncultured beta proteobacterium
AACCGCAAACGTAACCCGCATGCCAGACACAACGGACTCCGCAGGTGCCGTCAATAGATTGGCGGTAGCTGACCCCATGGCGAACACGGTGCCCATCAGTGATGCACCGGTAATCAACCCGAGATTACGCGACAGGTTGAGCATGCCGGATATGGCGCCGCGCTGGTCCGGCTGGATATTGGTCATCACTGCAGTGTTGTTAGCGGCCTGGAACAATGCATAGCCACCGGTGATTACCACGAGTGGTGCGATATAGCCGGGTATGCCGAACCCCGGTGGAAGCAAGGTGAGTAGGGATGCGCCAACGGTCATGCCAATGAGTCCGGCAATGCCCATCCGGTATGCGCCCAACCGGTCGACAAGCCGGCCAGCCGGGGCACCTGTGAGTGCGGCAACAATGGGGCCTGATGACATGACCATGCCGACATGGGCTGGATCGAGCCCAAGCGCGCCAGACAGATAGAACGGACCGACTACCAATGTCGCCATCACCACCGTAGTAACAAGGGCGCTCATAGCAAAGCCTGTGCTCAGCACCGGATTCCGGAACGTGGTCATCCTAATCAGTGGGGCCGCTGTGCGCGACTCGGTAAGCACGAACAAGCCGAGTCCGAAGAGAGCCAGTACCAGCAATGTCATGTTGATCTGGCCAAAACTTCCACGACCCATCGTCATCGCAAGTGCATAGGCGGCCAACGTCAGCACGAGCAACACTGTCCCCATAACGTCAAACTTAGTTTGTGTAGCCTTTGAGCTCTTGTGGTCCTTGGGAAGGTACCAGTGGGCGAGCACCAGAGTCAAAATTCCCAATGGCAAGTTGATGAAAAATAGGGCGGGCCAACCGAACAAACCAATCAGTACACCACCGAGCGTGGGGCCGAGTGCGGTGCCAACCGCTGACATTGTTCCGAGCAGTCCCATGGCGCTACCTGTCTGTTCCTTGGGAACTGCCTCACCTACCATCGCCATAGTGAGAACCATCATGATGGCAGCACCCAAGCCTTGTATCACTCGCGCGGCAATCAACAGCCATAGAGTGGGCGCGATGCTGCAAAGGGCGGAGGCCAGCGTAAACAGGGTGATCCCGCCCAACATCAAACGACGCCGGCCGATGATGTCACCAAGGCGCCCTACGCTGACGATCAGCGTGGTGATGGCGAGCAGGTAGGCAAGCACTACCCACTGAACTTGTTGAAATGGGGCATTAAATGCCTGCGCCAAGGTTGGCAGGCCGACGTTGGCAATGCTGGTGCCAAGTGAGGACAACAGCATGGACAGCGATAAACTGATAAGCGCCCAACGAACCGACGGCGTTTCTCCCCGTGCGGGGACTATTTGTTCTGATTCTTCAACGAATGATTTCACCTGGACTCCTTCTTCTTTGCCCTTAAGTAGGGGATGTATGAAGCGTAGGTATTTGTGGACATTTGCGGAAGGCGCACAATTTGCACTTTATCTTTGCGTTCAACGCTATACATGTGTCCGCACCCGATCTCAATCTGCTCGTGACCCTGGATGTATTGCTCTCCGAGGGCAATGTGACGCGTGCTGCAAGGCGATTGCGCCTTAGCCCATCCGCTATGAGCCGGGCGCTTGCGAGGTTGCGCGAGACAACGGGAGATCCGCTACTAGTGCGGGCCGGTCGGGGCCTCGTTCCAACGCCTAGATCGCTTGAACTTCGCGAGCGAGTCAGTCAGCTGGTGCAAGATGCCCAGTCGGTTCTACGCCCTGCAGAAATTCCTGACCTGAAACAACTGGTTCGAACATTCACATTGCGAACCAGCGAAGGCTTTGCAGAAAATTTCGGACCTGACCTCATTGCTCGCACAAGCTTAGAGGCTCCTGGCGTGCGACTGCGCTTTGTGCAAAAACTAGACAAAGACAGCGCACCTTTGCGTGAAGGGTCTGTCGATCTGGAGACTGGTGTCATAGCGAACACGATGGGTCCGGAACTGCGTACGCAGGCCCTTTTCCGAGATCGTTTTGTCGGCGTGGTGCGAATGGGACACTCGCTAATTGACGGAGAGCTAAGTCCTGCCAGGTATGCGACCGGTCGGCACATTGGTATCTCGCGCCAGGGTCTCGAAATGGGCCCAATTGATGAAGCCATGAGCGCGCTCGGTCTGGAAAGAGAGATTGCCACCACCGTCGGTGGATTTTCGACTGCGGTGGCGATGGCCCGTGCGTCGGATTTAATTGCAAGCGTTCCTGAACGCCATACGGGAAATTTACGAGCAGGAATGCATACTTTCACGCTTCCATTTGCGACCCCCGAGTTCACCGTATCGCTTCTTTGGCATCCCCGGTTTCACGCAGATCCGGCGCATCGATGGCTTCGTGGAGTTGTTCTGGAAATTTGCGCTTTTGCACCCTGACGGGGTTGTACGCCCTAATCCACGGAAATTTCAGAGTCTCCGGTTTTCGCGGCGTCCCAGCATCTTCTGACCGTCTTGGCGCAGCGGGCCGTTAGGGCCAATAAGCCGTTAAAGGGTCTGGCGCGCGCGGGGTGTGTTATCTGCGATGACTCCGGCCACAAACCCAAACAGCGATGGTGGAAAATCGTGGCCCATTCCCTCGACGATGAGTAGTTCGGCTCCTTTAATATTGGCCGCCGTGTCCTTCCCAGCCTCCGGGGAAACGAGTGGGTCGTCTGACCCATGCAACACAAGCGTCGGAGCACTTATGTTGGCTAGTCGTGATCTTAAGTCACCGGTTGCTGCGATGGCGGCGATGTGCCGCCAAAACCCGCTTGGGTTGTATGCTCGTTTGACTTCGGCCAAGGCTTGATCTCGTTGAGCGGATTCGTCGAACGGATAGCCTCGCCCAGCAATTACTTGAGAAAAAGCAACGCAATGTGCGAGATAGCTCTGTTCGTCTTTCAAAGGATGTGGCGCAGGCGTTGTCATCGCCGCCATCACTGCAGGGCTGGCCTGCGGCAGATCACGATTGCCAGTGCTCGACATCATGGAAACCAGAGATAGAACCCGTTCAGCATGCTCACTGGCCAACAACTGTGCAATCATGCCTCCCATAGATCGTCCAACCACGTGCGCTCGCTTGATCTCCAACGCATCGAGAAGTCCTACAGCGTCGTTCGCCATATCGAGCAGCGTATAAGGCACATTGGGCGTTTCGCCGCGAGAGACTGCGTCGGCAATTGCAGCGAGATCTGGCATCGACGCGCTATGGAAGTGGGTTGAAAGGCCAGCGTCGCGATTATCAAAGCGAATCACGCGGTAGCCTTGTTCTGCCAATATCTGGCAAAACGTTTCGCTCCAGCGGATCATCTGCGTACCCAGACCGGAAATCAGCAACACAGCTTCCGCCTCGTTATTGCCAAAACAATCGTATTCAATTTCAATTCCGTTCGCTTTAATCTTGGGCATGGCGTGTGGTCCTTAAATGCTTTTGTGTTGCGCGCCTTTTGGGAGCGCTCCGATATTTCGTTTGGCCGGCTTCACTACAGCACCACGGATGCACCGCCAGGCTGTGCAAGTGGCCTCGTACCCAGCAAATCGTCGCGATAGCGTTGCTCATGAGAGTGCTAAGGTTGGCGTGCGTGCAAGCGTTACCAGTGCAGCGGAAACCATCTCAACAGCTGCGGGGGCGATTGATTCGACGGCTTCGGTGCAAATGCTATCGGCAGTCTCGCGTGCGACGTTCACCAGCGCACGCCCGGCCGGGCGAAGCACGGCCTGACGAAATCCATTCGCACCTTCGCGCACCACGAGGCCAATCTTTTCGAGCATGATCAACTGGCGCAGCACCGACGATTGGCGCTGACCAAGCGGACGCACGAGTTCCGGAATGCTTACCCGACCACCGTCCGCTTGCGCGAGCAAATTCAGTAGCACAAAATCATTGAAACTGATGCCATGGTGTATGCCCAACTCGTCGTCAAGCTTGAGTTGCAGGCTGGCGTGGGCACGGTGTAGCGCCAAACAGAAGTCGAGACTCGTGTTCATCGAGGATCCCTCCTCGGTTCGTCGTAGCCGAGTTCGCCGAGGCAAGGGATTTCCTGGCGCCACAGGCTAACCAGCATTTCCAATTCCTGTGCGGCATTGAACGCTGGATCTTCGCTAGGTTTGACCATGTCGATTACTTCGAAGAAGAAGCTGGTCTCGCCGTACTCGACCCAGTCCTGCGCAAGCCTCGCATTGCGATGCTGCCCATGCTGCAGTTCAAAACGATGCCGGTTGAGTGTGCCCTGAACGTTCGTACTTCCGGCAACCAGCGCTCGGCCCGAGATATGGTTACGGATCGCATAGACACCAGCTCGGGATTTCGTCTCCAGATACTGTCGTTTCAGCGTCTTTTTGTTTGTCATCATCAATCCTTTTTTGTTCCAAATGAGTCACGGTGCAGGCGATGGCACTTCTGCCAACGGGAGCGGACAAGCAAGGTACCTGAGGTAATCGCGAACGTCGGTCGGCCAAGCTTCGGTCAGTTGGTGGAACTTTGCCGCGTCGTTTGCGAACAGCGCACGCGAGGCCTCTTCAAACCCAGCCATATCACCAGCCATGGTGGACATGTAGTGGTACGCACGTTCATTCGTCTGGCGTTGTCGGTCTCGGTCCACGCTTGCCCGGCGTGCCTCATCAACCAGTTTCCGCAAAGTCACCGATGCACCGCCTCGCTGTGCAGCCAACCAATCCCAGTGGCGCGGCAGTAACGTGACTTCTCGCGGGACAACCCCAAGCTTTGGGCGGCCACGGCCACGTGGCTCACCAGATTCCTCGGAGTCGATCAGTGCCGAACTGCTTCCTTGAAGCTGGCATCCCTCTGGAGGCAGACGTGCCAACGTGTCGGCATCGCTTCCTCGAATGTCAATTTCGACAACTTGGCCAGTCTGGTCGCAGAAGGTCAGCAGGGGACTGGGTACGCCGGACGCCAGAGCATGTTTCACCGCCAATGCATTGACCGGCAAGCTGCCAGAGGCGATGCGCTTGTGGCCGTTGAAGCTGGTATAGGTCGGAGTAGCGGTATCAATCACAGTTATTTCGGTCTTGAATTGGATGAGGGAATAATACCCGGGTAAAATAAATCTGTCAATAATATCCGGGTAAAAATTGGCCATCCTGCTCTATGACTGGCGCGTCGGCACTGCCATGGGCTGAATGCCCAATCTGGCGAAAGGTCATGGGTCAAAAGGAAACTGTAGTGAGCGAGACATGCAAGGAGTTGGGCGTCACACGCCAGACCCTTTGCCGGCATCCTGGACCTGACTGCGCCGTGTGCTAAGACCGTCAGAAGATGCTGGCACGCTGAGAAAACCGGGGATTCTGAAATTCTCGTGGGTTTGGGCGTACAACCCCCTGACCGAGAGTGCAGCGCTATCTGGATCTCCATGCAACTACTGCCGTTTTGCACATAAGAGTTCTTGGACGATCACGGTTCCAACAGGCGTTTTGGAGCAAGCAGATCGTAAACCCCTGCTTCGGCAATTGGCCTGTTGTCGACCACCAAGTCTAAATGCCGTAAATCCGCTTCTGGCCACGACCTGAGATTGACCTCGTCGATTTGCTTGCCATAAAGCAGAAGAAAAAATCGACCTACCGGGCTGCAGTCATTGGTGAGCGCGAACAGTGTGCCCAATGCCGACGGTGAGGCCTTTGAAATGCCTGCCTGTTACCTGACATTGGGTGGACGCAAAGGATAGCGCTTTCCACCTCGATCACAAATGGCGATCAGTTTTCCGTGCATGAAGGCGGTTCGAATCAAGCGTTTGTTTTCGAAGGAATCTCTGCTAGGCAGCGCAGTGTGTTTCAGGGGAAGCCAAGGCTACAGCCGATTTCCATATTCATGGCATCGCTAGCGAGAAGGCTTGCCACGGTCTTTGGCCTGGCAGTGGCGTCAGCCAGGGTAAGGATTTCCCTACAAGCAAATCAGCAATGCCTTAGAGCGCCGATGTGTCAATCCGGGCACCATCAGCGCATGACCATGAAACTGCTTGTCGTTGACGATTCAGAGCTGATCCGCCAGCGCCTGTGGGAACTGCTCGATTTTGCCGGCATTGGCGCCCGCACCAGCGCTGCCACCTTGGTCGAGGCGTTGCGCTTTGCGCGGCGCGACTTTCCCACCTTTATCCTGCTGGATCTGAATTTGCCCGACGGCAATGCCATGTCCATCATTGCGACCCTCAAAAGTCTGGCCCCGGCGCCACAAATCGCGGTGTTGACCAACGACGCCAGTGCGCTCACCCGTAGCCAGTGTTTGCAGGCCGGTGCCGACTGGTTCTTTGACAAATCAACCGAATTCAATAAAGCGATCGACGTCGTGCGCAGTCAAGCGGCGTTGCATTGAACGATCACGACAACCGAAGAAAGCCTCTATGAACAATCTGAAAATTTCGGAGCTTCGTTGAATCCACTGTGATTTTTCAAGCCATAGCTAAATTCAGCTTGCCACAATGAAACAGAATCCTTGCCCGGTAGTTAGTGAAGTTGCGGAACCCGCGCGCATGGGCTTTGATAAGCTGGATG
>CAJBMJ010000156.1 GCA_903954045.1 uncultured beta proteobacterium
ACCTCTTTGGACATGCCCGCCGAAGACTATGCGCGCGATTTGAATAAGTCCATAGAGGGACTGCGCATTGGCATACCGCAGGAGTTTTTCGGTGAAGGCCTGTCCGACGACGTTCGCGCCAGCGTCGAAGCTTCTCTGCGTGAATTCGAAAAACTCGGCGCCAGACTGGTTCCCATTGCGCTGCCACGCACTGAGCTGTCCATTCCGGTGTACTACATCATTGCCCCGGCAGAGGCTTCAAGCAACCTGAGTCGTTTTGATGGGGTGAAGTTTGGCCACCGCGCCAAAGATTTCACCGATTTGGCCGATATGTACAAGAAAACCCGTGCCGAGGGCTTTGGCGATGAAGTCAAGCGCCGAATCATGATTGGCACTTATGTGCTCTCGCACGGCTACTACGATGCCTACTACCTGCAGGCGCAAAAGATTCGCCGCATGATTGCCGACGATTTCCAGAACGCATTCAAGCAGTGCGACGTGATTGCAGGCCCGGTGGCCCCCACGGTCGCCTGGAAAATCGGTGAAAAATCCGACGACCCCGTTGCCAACTACCTGGCAGACATTTTTACCCTGCCCGCTTCATTGGCAGGACTTCCCGGCATGAGCATTCCGACAGGGTTCGCCCAAGCCGAAAAGGACAAGGGCATGCCCATTGGCATGCAACTCATAGGCAACTACTTTTCTGAAGCCCGTCTGCTCAATGCAGCGCACCGCTTTCAGCAAGCCACCGATTTCCACACCGCCAAGCCCGCAGGATATTGACCATGGCCAGTGCATCTTCCTCCCCCAAGTCCTTGCTGGTGCAAGGCTACGAAGTTGTCATCGGGTTTGAGACCCATGCACAACTCTCCACCCAGTCCAAAATTTTCTCGCGCGCCTCCACCGCTTTTGGCGCCGAGCCCAATACACAGGCTTGCGCAGTGGATCTGGCGCTGCCTGGCACATTGCCAGTCATGAACAAAGGCGCGGTAGAACGTGCTATCGAATTTGGACTGGCCATCGGCGCCCACATTGCGCCACGCAGTATTTTTGCCCGCAAAAATTACTTCTACCCGGACCTTCCCAAGGGCTACCAGATCAGCCAGTTTGAGATTCCAGTGGTGCAAGGTGGCTCGGTCGAGTTTTTTCTGGGCGAAGAGAAAAAATCAGTCAGACTGGTGCGCGCCCACCTGGAAGAGGACGCTGGCAAATCGCTGCACGAAGACTTTGTCGGTCAGAGCGGCATTGACCTCAACCGCGCAGGCACGCCTCTGCTGGAAATCGTCACCGAACCCGACATGCGCTCCAGCGCGGAGGCAGTTGCCTACGCCAAAGAACTGCACAAGATCGTGACCTGGATCGGCATTTGCGATGGCAATATGCAGGAAGGCAGTTTTCGCTGCGACGCCAACGTATCGGTGCGCAAACCCGGCGAACCCTTGGGCACGCGTCGTGAGATCAAGAACCTCAACAGCTTCAAGTTCATGCAGCAGGCCATCGACTTTGAGGTGCGCTGGCAAATTGAGCAGATCGAAGACGGCCACGCCATCCAGCAGGCCACTGTGCTGTTCAACCCCGACACGGGTGAGACCCGCGCCATGCGCACCAAGGAAGACGCGGCTGACTACCGGTACTTCCCCGACCCCGACCTTCCGCCGCTATGCATTTCAGAGCACTGGGTGCAGGAAGTACGGGCGCAAATGGCCGAATTGCCACGTGTCATGGCGCAGCGTTTCGAATCGCAGTACGGTCTGGGTGAATACGATGCCACCCAGCTGACGCAAAGCTTGGCGCTGTCTGCCTACTTCGAAGCAGCGGCCAAAGCCTGTGGCCAGCCCAAGCTGGCAGGCAACTGGATCATGGGCGAGATTTCGCGCCGGTTGAACGCGCAAGATCTGGCCATTGACCAGGCCCCAGTGCGCCCTGAAGGCCTGGGTCAACTCATCACCCGCATTGCCGACGGCACCATTTCCAACAATGCCGCGCGCCAGGTGTTTGACGCGCTTTGGGACGGCAGTGGCAGCGATGTAGACACTGTCATTGAGTCCAAAGGACTCAAACAGATGAACGACACCGGCGCGCTGGAGAAAATCGTCGACGACGTAATTGCTGCCAACGCCAAAAACGTGGCCGAGTTCAAGGCAGGTAATGAAAAAGCACTCAATGCGCTGGTGGGTCAGATCATGAAGGGCAGCAAGGGCAAGGCCAACCCACAGCAAGTCAACGAACTGCTGCGGTCCAAGCTAGGCAACTGATTGCCAAGGACGCACAGCCTGCAGCCGCACTACTTTGCAGCGGTCGGCTGCCAAAGCTGTCGCAAGCGAATCAGCTCGTCATCAAAGCGCACATTGACTCGGCGAATCTCCGTTTCCTGGTCGGAAATAAATCGCTTTTGCACTGTCTGGCTCTGACTGTTCTCTTCCAGCTGTCGACGCAGGTAAGCCGGTGCTTTGGTCGGGTCTTGTTTGTAGAACTCCATTTCGTCGTCCAAGGCTTTGCGCTGGCGCGCCAACTCTTCCAGCCGGTTGGTTGCAGCTTTCATCACCACACCAATTTGGGCTACCGCCTCCCGGCGTTCCTGGTCATGTACCGCCTTGTTGGGGTAACGCACCAATAAGGCCCGGTCGCGCCGCTTTTCTTCGGTCAAACGGCCTTTTTCTTCCGCTTCGCGTTTTTGCTGTTGTTCCAGTTCCGTCTGCTCCTGCGCGGTCAGGGTGGGGCCCACCTTGGCTTTGACCGTGCCGCTGGGGTTGAGCACTTTTTGTTCACGGTCTATGCATTCCGGGATCGGTCTATCCGAAGTGAGAGTGCGTCCCTTGGCATCCTTGCAGGTGTAAACCCCGCCTGCCACAGGTGCGGTCTGGGCCCAAGTGAGCACTGGAGCGGCTATGGCCAGGCCGGTAACCAAGGTTCCCCAAAAATAACGAAGTAGCATGTCGCCCTTATTCCACACCGTATCGCGCACGGTAAGCCAGCACCCGCTGATGGTCTTCGGGCGAAGCACCATGCCCACCCTGTTCCAGATACTGCATCAAATCCTGCAGCTTCGCAATCGCGCACACCTGCATGCCCAGCTCACGCTGCACATATTGCACCGCGCTGTAAGGAACATCTTGCCCCCCTTCAGTGGCTTTTTCCTGCCGGTCCAGGGCAATGCATACGGCGTGCGGCGTGGCGCCCGCTGCAGAAATGATGGCAATCGACTCCCGCACGGCCGTACCCGCGGACATGACATCGTCCACCACGAGCACGCGCCCCTTCAAGGGTGCACCCACCAAGGTGCCGCCCTCGCCATGGTCTTTCGCTTCCTTGCGGTTGTAGGCAAATGGCACGTTGCGCCCGCGACGCGCCAGCTCTACCGAGAGCGCTGCACCCAATGGAATACCCTTGTAGGCCGGGCCGAACACCATGTCGAACTCGATACCGCTGGCGAGCAAACGCTGCGCATAAAATTCGGCCAAACGCCCCAGCTTGGCCCCGTCGTCAAACAGGCCCGCGTTGAAGAAATACGGGCTCATGCGACCGGCTTTGGTCTTGAAATCACCAAAGCGCAGCACCCCGCATTGCACTGCAAACTCGACAAAATCCTGGGCCAACGGGTCCTGGATTTGGGCCCTGTTGGGGTCTTGAACCGACATGGGGAATTCCTTGTTTAAATTAACCAGCCTCAACCTCAATGGCATCCGGTCCGCCACCAGCAAAGGCCTCGAGGCCTGGCTGCACCAGACCCAGCCTGATTGTATTTGCGTGCAGGAAGTCAAGGCCCAGGCCGCCGACATCGAAGGCAAGTTTGAAACCCTTGCAGGCTTGAAAGGTCACTTCCATTTTGCAGATAAAAAGGGGTACTCCGGCGTGGCGGTGTATTCACGCCACGAACCCAGCGACGTTCGCGTCGGCTGGGACTCTGCTGAATTTGACCCCGAGGGGCGCTATGTAGAGCTGCGTTTCGACACCCCTGCACGCAAGATGTCCATCATCAGCGTGTACTTTCCCAGTGGTTCGTCGGGCGAAGACCGCCAGCAGGCCAAGTTCCGGTTTTTGGCCGATTTTTATCCCTTCTTGCAACAACTGCAGAAGGAGCGGGATTTCATTGTTTGCAGCGACGTCAACATCGCCCATCAGGAAATCGACCTCAAGAACTGGAAAGGCAACAAAAAGAATTCGGGCTTTCTGCCGGAGGAACGCGCTTGGATGACCCGGCTACTCACCGAAGGCGGACTGGTGGATGTCTACCGCCAGTTGCATCCCGCCACCACCGATGATAGCTACACCTGGTGGAGCAACCGGGGCCAGGCTTATGCCAAAAATGTGGGATGGAGGCTTGATTACCATTTGGCGACACCGGCACTGGCAGATGGTGCGCGTAGTGTTGGTATCTACAAGGCCGAGAAGTTCTCAGACCATGCACCGGTTACGGTGGAGTACGACTTCAATCTCTGATGTGTCTGGAATTTATTGGGTGCCACCACAGAGATAGGGCTTAGCGGCGTCGGATCACACCATGGGTGATGCATTCAACAGATGGGGCATGTTGGACATCGCCGCCATCGCACGGGTGCGCAGCTGTGCCAATACGGCCTGCCGCTCAGTATCGGCCTTGTCCAATTCCGCGACCATTTTTCCAAAGCCATCCA
>CAJBMJ010000157.1 GCA_903954045.1 uncultured beta proteobacterium
AAAAAATCCCTGGTACGCACCCTCACTGAGGCGCGATGGCGAAGGTTCTGTGGCGCACTGGGCTGAACTGGATGTAGTGAATTTTTTGAAGAACGGGATTTCGCGCCAGGGTAGTGCCAGCGGACCCATGGCAGAAGTGGTACTGCATGGCACGCAGCACCTGAGTGCAGCCGATGCCACCGCCATGGCGCGCTACCTGCAAGGCACGCAGGGAGCAGCAACGCCAGCCGCATCAGTGCCACCACCACCACCACCCGCTGCACCTGCTTCGGTCAAGGCCATGGGCATGGCGGTATATGAGAAACATTGCGCGCAGTGCCATGGCAAGCAGGGCCAGGGCGAGCCAGGCGCCTACCCCGCCCTAGCAAAAAACCGGGCTGTAAACCTCAGCAACTCGAACAATCTTGTATTGACGGTTTTGCGAGGCGGATTCGCACCTTCAACAGCGGGAAATCCCAGACCCTTTGGCATGCCACCGTTTTCACTGGCCCTTACTGACGCAGAGGTGGCTGCTGTGTTGACTTACGTGCGCGGTGCGTGGGGCAACGCAGCGGGACCCGTAGCTGAGTTTGATATAAACAAATTGCGCTCATCTATTCGTCAGTGAGGACACCCCATGCATTTCCATAAACCCCTTGCGCTCGTTCTGGCTCTTGTCGCTTTGGCGGGCTGCAGCCTCTTGGCTCCCCAAAAGGACACCACTTACCGCTTTACGGTATTGCACACCAATGACCACCATGGGCGTTTCTGGAAGAACCGGGACGGCGAATATGGCATGGCAGCACGCAAGACGCTCATTGATTCCATCCGCGCCGAAGTTGCGGCTGCGGGGGGACACAGTCTGTTGCTGGATGGTGGCGACGTCAACACGGGAGTGCCCGAGTCCGATCTGCAGGATGCAGTGCCTGATTTCCGGGGCATGAACCTGCTGGGCTACGACGCGATGGCCGTCGGAAACCATGAGTTCGACAAAAGCCCCTTCATTCTCAAGATGCAGCGCGATTTGGCGAAGTTTCCCATGCTCTCGGCCAATATTTATCGATCGGGCGAACGCATGTTTGAACCCTACAAGGTTTTCAACCTGGGTGGGCTGCGGGTGGGTGTTATGGGGCTGACCACCGAGGACACGCAGAAAATGGTGCACCCCGACAACATTCGGGATGTGCAGTTTCGCAATCCGATTGAAGAGGCAGCCCGGGTGGTACCTGAGTTGCGCACCAAAGCCGACATCGTGATCGCAGCCACCCACATGGGGCATTACGAAAACGGAGCACATGGCACCCAGGCCGCCGGTGACGTCGAGATGGCACGCGCCGTGAAGGGCATTGACCTGGTGGTGGGTGGCCATACCCAAAACCCGGCGTGCATGAAGGCAGAGAATGTGCTGGACCGGGCTTATGTTCCGGGCAACGCGTGCAAGCCCGATCAGCAAAACGGCACCTGGATCGTGCAGGCCCACGAATGGGGCAAGTACGTTGGACGGGCCGATTTTGAATACCGCAACGGCAATGTGGTGCTGGTGAAGTACGCATTGATCCCCGTAAACCTCAAGAAAGCAGTCAAAGCGGCGGACGGCAAAACAAGCATGGTCACCTACCAAAGTGAGATTCCTGAGGACAAGGCCATGCTGGAACTGCTCAAGCCGTTTCAGGATTTTGGACAGCAGAAATTGCTCATCGAAGTAGGCAGCACTGACGGCAAGCTCGAAGGAGACCGCACGGTAGTGCGCAGCAAGCCCACATCACTGGGTGTTTTGGTGGGCCGCGCGATGATGGAAAAAACCAGAGCGGATCTCGCTGTCGTCAATGCCGGCGGTATCAGGGATTCGCTGCCGGCGGGCAATCTCAACTACAAGGATGTGCTCACCGTTCATCCCTTTGGCAACACCATCGTGACGGTTGACCTGAAGGGTGATGAATTGATGGCCTACCTCGATACAGCCGCCAAAATGAGCACAGGCTCAGGTGCATTCCCCCAGTTTGCAGGCATTGAGCTGAACATCACTTCCTCAGTCGTGAAACAGGCACGCATTCGGGGAGCCAATGTGGAAGCTTCCAGGACTTACCGCATGGCCATCAACAACTTCGTGGCTGCGGGTGGAGATGGCTATCCCAAGTTGACTTCCCACCCTTCGTTTGTGGACACCGGGTTTGTCGACGCCGAAGTGCTGCGCGCATTCATCACAAGCCACAGTCCATTGAGAGTTGCAGATTTCGAACCAGGCAATAGCGTCGTTCGGAATTGAACGCACTGCACACCATGGCAGCGCCGCTCAAACATAAAAAACGAGTGCGCACACTGCGCTCTGCACCGATGGGCATGGACGGTTCCCAGGATGTGATCCTTGACGGTTACGCGCCAGCGCAGATGATCGAAGATCTGCGCAAAATTCAGGCCGAGCTGGAGATACAAAACCGGGCCCTGCGCTATAGCCAACAGGAGGCCGAAGGCGCGTCCGAGCGCTTCGCCACCCTGTTCTCCAACGTCCCGCTGGCACTGATGGTGGTGGATGAGGAAGGTCTGGTCATGGCCAGCAATGCCATGGCACTGCGCCTCTTTCAGCCCCGGGAGATCGATCCACCGCTGAATTTTCTGCTGCCTTTTGTCAGCACCGATCATGTTGACGAAGTGGCAGTTTCGTTTTTGACTGCCAAAACGGCTGGAACCAGTGAAGTCAGCGAAGTGGTTTTCCTGTC
>CAJBMJ010000158.1 GCA_903954045.1 uncultured beta proteobacterium
CGAACAACTTGCTTGCGCCGCTCGTGCAGTTGCTCCAGTGTTTGATATCTTGCGTCTTCTTTTTCCATGAATCGTACATGGGGGTAATGATCTATAAATCAAGACTTCAGTGGGCCGAATCTATAGGCCAATAAATGATGGATTTAGGTGGGATTGAGTGGTTTTGGTGGGAAGATTGGTGATTGATCCTAAATTCCTATCCATGAACTTCAAAATCCAAAACTTTTCGGCCCAACTGTCTTTACGTTGGCTAAACGCCGTAGCTACTTTGCTATTTGTCTTTAGCATAGGGACCACTGCAACGGCTGCCACAATTCGCACCATTACGGTCGGGGGTACACCTTACAACATAGCATTTAGCACTAGTACCATTTATGCAGATTGCCAGGCGGCTATAGAGGCCTCGACTTGGTGGAATGGTACCGCCACACCACTCACAAACGGCGATGTCGCGAAGAATTTTGCGACAGCTTTGGGTGGTGCATTGGGTGCCCCAACCGCCGGTACTTATGGGCCCTTGTTTGCATATGCCACTTATGCTGGTGGAACTGCCAATGCCGCGTGGAATATCGGCGGATCCATCGCTGTTAGTGGCACAAGCGGATGGCCTTCAGCTTGGCTTGCACAGTGGGCATTTGAAAGCAGCAATGCTTCCTTGTCACCGTCATGCACTCTTGCAACTGCACCGCCCTATGTGAGCGCAGTATCACCTAGCTCAGGGACAACCGCTGGAGGAACATCCGTGACGTTGACAGGATTGGATTTTACGGGGGCTACAGGCGTGACTATTGGGGGCTCACCAGCTGCAAGTTTTTCCATCGTCAACGACACCACTATCACTGCAGTGACCCCACCGCATGCTGTCGGAACCGTCAGTGTTGAGGTAACCACGTCGAATGGCACTAGCTTGAGCAACAGTTTGTTTGCCTATGCGATTCCGTCGCCAGACGCAACCAGTATTCCTACATTGTCTGAGTGGGGCATGATCATCTTGTCTGCGCTACTTGCATTGATGACGTTCGGAATGATGCGGCGCAGAAAGCTCTGATTGCGGGCAAAGGGGGGCAGGGCGATTTCCCCTACCCGTCTCTGAAATTGCTGCCAGTTTCACCTAGAAGCGAAGAGTGTTGCACCTTAGTGGCGCTTGTAGCAAAGACCAGAACCGAGCCCTGTGGAGGCGCAGTCAGGGTGGTTCTCACACCAACTGGCGAGCTGACGCTGTGCGCCATGAACTGGGGCGCCATCTCCCCGGCCATCTTTGGCGCCATGTTCCAGACGGTGATCGAGCTGGAAGCCGCAGACCGGCGCCGCGAGCTCGGGGCACATTACACCAGTGAGGCCAACATCCTCAAATTGCTGGGGCCGCTGTGCCTTGACGAGCTGCACGCGGAGTTTGAGAAGATCAAGGGCAACAAGGACAAGCTGTTCGAGTTCCACAAGAAGCTGCAAACCCTGACGTTCCTGGACCCGGCTTGCGGCTGCGGCAATTTCTTGGTCATTGCCTACCGCGAGCTGCGTAAGCTCGAATTGGAAGTCCTGCGAGCCGCCGCCAAGTTCGGCCAGCGTGTCGGCAGTGTGTTCGGCTTCTTGCAGGTGGACGTTGACCAGTTCTATGGCATCGAAATTGAAGAGTTCCCGGCGCAGATTGCGCAGGTCGCCATGTGGCTCACTGACCACCAGATGAACGTGCTGACCGGCGTGGAGTTTGGCGAGGTCATTACCCGCATTCCGCTGGTCAAAAGCGCCAACATCCGCAAGGGCAACGCCCTGGAGATTGATTGGGCCGAGTTCGTGCCACCGCGCCAACTTAACTACATCATGGGCAACCCGCCCTTCATTGGCAAATCGAATCAGTCGCCAGAGCAGAAGGCATCGTTGGAATCGGTGACGCACGGCATCGCGGGCGCGGGCCTGCTGGACTTTGTAGCGGGCTGGTTCGTCAAGGCGGGGCAATACATCAGCACCACCCCGGACGGCTTTGGCGGCATTGCGGCCAAGGCCAACAAGGGCCGCAAGAACTTCAAGGACGTGAAGTTCGGGCAGGGCTTGGGCGATCTATTCGCCGACGCCAACGCCGCCGAGATCAAGCAACGCCGCGCCATCCGGTGCGGCTTCGTTTCCACCAACAGCATCACCCAAGGCGAGCAGGTGGGCGTGTTGTGGGCTTGGATGATGGCACAGGGCATCCACATCCGGTTTGCCCATCGCACGTTTCAATGGAGCAATGACGCGCCGGGCAAGGCGGCGGTGCACTGCGTCATAGTCGGCTTCGGCATGGAGGACGCGAAGGCCCCCCGTCTGTTTGAATACGACGATATCAAGGGCGCCGCCCATGAGGTCGCCGCCAAGAACATCAATCCCTATCTTGTCGATGCGCCATCAGTGGCGCTGCCAAGTCGGCGCCAGCCGATTGGAGATGCTCCGCAAATTGGGTTTGGCAGTAAGCCAACCGACGGCGGCCACTTGTTGCTGACACTTCAAGAAAAAAATGCATTGCTGTTGAGTTCACCTGACTTCGATCCTTATGTCCGTGAATATTTGAGTGCCGATGAGTTCCTAAATGGCCCGCCGCGTTATTGCCTTTGGTTGAAGGAGTGTCCGCCGCAGTTAATAAAACACACGCCATTTGTCTTGGAACGAGTGAACTTGGTGCAAAAGTTTCGGCTGGCGAGTAAAAAGGCAGCAACAAAAGACAATGCAGCCCGTGCAAGTCTGTTTGCCGAAGATAGACAGCCCATCAAACGATTTTTAGCCATACCCAAAACGTCTTCTGAGCGACGCCAATGGATTCCAAGTGCATTTCTCCCAGCGAAAACCATCATTGCGAGTGAGTTGTTTTCGATTCAAGGCGCAACCCCCTACGACTTCGGCATCCTCAGCTCCACCATGCACAACGCATGGGTGCGGTATACCTGCGGGCGGATGAAAAGCGATTTTCGATATTCGGCGGGCATTGTTTACAACAATTACCCATGGCCGCAGGACATGACCGACAAGCTGCGTGAAGCTGTGAGCGTTGCAGCGCAGGGTGTGCTTGATGCCAGAGCAGTGCATCAAAAGGGCAAGACCCCGGCCAGCCTTGCCGACCTCTACAACCCCGCCACTATGCCCGCGAATCTCAGCACGGCACACAAGACCCTAGACAAGGCAGTTGATGCAGCGTATGGCAAGAAGGGATTGAAAACGGATGCCGAGCGAGTCGCGTATCTGTTCACGCTTTACGACCAATACACAAGCCTGCTGGCATAGGTGCCCCGCCACCGCTAACGCGGCTTGGGTCGCGCGTCGCCACGCGGGGCCATAGCCGAAGGGGCGACGATTGGGCCAGCGGTTGCCCGTGCTTGGCGGCGCTGGCGAAGTGGCGCCATAGCCGCGTGTGCCTTCATGTTTTCCCAAGCCTTGGTGTCCTGCTGGCGCAACTCACCGCAAGTCTCCCGCCATTGCTTCATGGCTTCCGCGTGGGCCTTGATGGCCCGCTGGTGCGGGGTCTCGAAACCCAAGGCAGAACCCACGACGTCCGCCGCTTCCGCAACCATGCCGCTGGGCGGTGCTGGGGCCTTGGGTGCCGGTGGCAGCTTGGCCCGCTCAGGCAGGCTTTTGGACGCATTGACAGCCCCATAGAACTGGCGCACCTCGGTATGCACCGCTTGACTACCGGGCTCACCACGCCGAATGCCCAGCGGCGCCAACGCCTCGCCATAGCCGGTTTGCAGTTCACGCAACCGTTCGCGGTCAAACAGAGCCTTGCTGTTGAGCTTCCACACCCCCGCCGCAGACTTCACACGCGGCACCACCAACAAATGAGCGTGAATATTTTGCTCGTCTGCGTGGACCACAAACGAAGCAAGTTGATCGGGCCATTGCCGCTTTGCCCATGCCAACGCCGCCACAGTCCACGCCTTCACCTTGTCTACCTCAAACACGCCGCCCATCCTCTCCCGCCCGGGCCGAAAATAGCTCGGGCTGGCGGAGAGCACAATCTCGCGGCATAGCACCGTGTCCCGGTTGCGCCGCTCGGCACCTTCGAGCAAATGGCGGGCGGCTTGGTATGGCGTTCTGCCATCCGCCAGGTAA
>CAJBMJ010000159.1 GCA_903954045.1 uncultured beta proteobacterium
ACCGTGCGATGCACGATGTAAAAACGTGGTCAGAGCTGGCGGGTGGTGAAAATTGCCAGGTGGCAATCAATATGTCGGCCAGACAATTCAATCAGCTAGATCTGATGGATGTCGTCTCCAGAGGATTGCAAAAGTATGAGCTCATGGGTAGCCGTGTTGAACTTGAAATCACGGAGAGTCTTGTAATGAGCAGCCCGCAAAAAGCAGCACAGCTGTTGGGCCGATGGCGAGAGCTGGGGTGTCATATTGCCATTGATGACTTTGGCACGGGGTATTCCAGCCTGGCGTATTTGCGTAATTTCCCGGTTGACTGCTTGAAGATTGACAAGACTCTGATTGGTGACGCGGCGATCGTCAAGGCCGTGATTGAGTTGGCTCACAGCTTTGGTATGTCCACCGTGGCTGAGGGTGTAGAGGATGTGGATGTGTTGGAAACGCTGATGCAATTGGGTTGCGACGTGATTCAGGGCTACTACTACTCCCCGCCATTGCCACTGGATGCCTTTGTCGCGTATTTGAATGCCCCTCACGTTGCTGCTTCAGGTGCTCAGATTCTCGCGCATCACAGGGGAAAAGAATGAAAAACAGGATAGTGTGGTCAGCCGGTTTGACAACCGGAAACCGAGCCATTGACCTGCAGCATGCAGAGCTAATTGAACTCATCAATGCACTGGCACGTTTGATTGAAACCCGGTACACCATCGTTGAAATCATGTCGGCGCTACAGCAACTGGAGCGCTATGTGCTGTTTCATTTCAATACCGAAGAAAATTTGATGGCCAACAGCAGAATCAGTCCACTACATGTGTTACGGCATGTCGATGCGCATCAGGACTTTTCCAAACAGATTGAGACATTTAAACTGGACCAGAACCTTCACTCGAAACTGCCGGACATTGTGGCTTATTTGGTGGAGTGGTTGTCAAATCACATCATGCAAACCGATCAGGAGCTGGTCGCACTCTGCCGCAAAAACATGGAGAGCTGACGCTCGCTTTTTCATTGATGTCAAACACTTCTCCAATGACCTTCGTAGGTCACCATGCTCCTTCTGCAGGTTTTGATTCTCCCTTTGACATGCTGGAAGCATGCCATGAACGTGTGCGGCGCATGCTGACGTTATTGACTCGCCTGGAACAACACTTACATCAGCACGGTTGTGACCACCAAGCCAGACAAGCCGCGGTCGATGTAATGCGTTACTTTGACCAGGCCGCGCCCTTGCATCACCAAGACGAAGAGCTGCATGTTTTTCCTCTGCTGCTGGAATCGGCAGATCCATCGCTACACGCGGTGGTTCAAACCCTGCTGGAGCAGCATAAAAGTATGGAACAAATCTGGGCGCGTCTGAGAAGTGTCCTGCAAGACCTGAGTCGTTGTGAAGACGGTCAGTCATTTACAGGACTGCCAGCTGGCGAAGTACAGGCTTTTTCAGAGTTGTATGCGCAGCACATTCGCCTGGAAGAGCACATCGTTTATCCAAAGGCGCGCGCAGCTCTGACACCTGAGGGTTTGCGGGTCATTGGCGAAGACATGATGACCCGCCGAGGGGTAAAGCCTGTGGTCTGGTGAACGAATACCTCTTTAGTCGTAGTCCTCATGCAGTATTTCTAGGTCTCTTCATAGAGAGTAGTGTCAACACATTGCGTTGCACTGCAACGAGGAGATTCGTATGAAGTTCAACGACCTGAAGATCGGTATTCGCCTGGGGGCCGGATTTGGCTTGCTCATGGTGATGATGCTATTGATGGCCCTGGTCAGCGTGATCCGCTTAGGGGAACTCAACGAAATCAATGATCGCATCATTGAAAAAGATTGGGTAAAGGCTGAAGCGGCCAACGTCATCAATGCCACGACGCGTGCCAACGCCAGACGAACCATGGAACTGGTGATCGCGGACAACCCTGAGCACATCGTCAAAGTCAAGCAAAGCATCGAAGTCAACAAAAAAATCATTGCTGAAGCTTTGGGCGTACTGGAGCGCCTGGTCTATCTGCCCGAAGGCAAAGCCTTGGTCGCAAAGTTGAAAGATGCTCGGACCAAGTACGTGGCGTCGTTCAGCAAAGTTGCACAGTTGGTGGACGAAGGCAAAAAAAGCGAAGCCATTGCGGTGCTCAACGCGCAGACATTGCCAGCACTCGATGCTCTGCAGGAGCCTATTGCCGGCCTGACGGAACTGCAAAAGAAAATTGTGGTTGCCAGCAGTACCGAACTGAAAGATAAAACCAGTGCTGCTCTCACCTTGATGGTGAGTCTTGCGATTGCGGGCCTGGTCGCGGGCCTTGGATTTTCTTACTGGCTGACGGTGAGCATTACCAGGCCGGTTCAGGATGCGGTGCACATGGCCAAGACTGTGGCAGCGGGTGATTTGAGTTCTCAGGTCCCGGTGCATGGTAGAGACGAGGTGGGGCAGTTGCTCACCGCCTTGCAAGACATGAACGACAGCCTGGTCAACATCGTTCACCAGGTGCGCAATGGGGCCGACAGCATGGCCACAGCAACAAGCGAGATTGCCGCAGGCAATATGGATTTGTCTTCACGTACCGAAGAGCAGGCCAGCGCACTGGAGCAGACAGCGGCCTCCATGGAAGAATTGGCGGAAACAGTGAAGCAGAATTTTGAGAGCGGCCGCCACGCGCACGAGTTGGCAGATTCCGCCGCAAAAGTGGCTGTAAGGGGTGGCGCCGTTGTCTCCAGGGTGGTGCATACCATGGAGGCGATCAACACCTCTTCAAACAAGATTGCCGACATCATCGGTTTGATCGATGGTATTGCCTTTCAAACCAATATTCTGGCACTCAATGCCGCGGTAGAGGCTGCGCGTGCGGGTGAGCAGGGCAGGGGTTTTGCCGTGGTTGCCAGTGAAGTGCGCAGCCTGGCAGGTCGATCAGCCGCTGCGGCGAAAGAAATCAAAGACCTGATAGGCACATCGGTTTCCAATGTAAGTGAAGGATGCAAGCTGGTTGAGCAGGCGGGCAGCACCATGGACGAAATCGTGGTGGGGGTGCGTCGCGTGGCCGATTTGATGCGAGAGGTCACTATGGCCAGCCAGGATCAGACCTCCGGAATCGATCAGGTGAATCAGGCGGTAGGTCAAATGGACCAAGTCACCCAACAGAATGCCGCTTTGGTGGAAGAGGCTGCAGCGGCAGCTCAATCGCTGGAGCAGCAGGCCCAGGGTCTTCTGCATACCGTTAGTGTGTTCCGCCTGGGCAGCGCCACTATGTCCATGCGTGCACTTTCTGCACCGGTCTGACCCAAGGAGTTAACTCAATGGCCTACTTTGAATGGGCAGACGATCTGGTGATCGATGGAGGCGTGATTGATGACGATCACCGCAGACTGGTCGATCTGGTGAATGCGCTGCATACAGCAACCAGCGAAGGTCGCGGACGTGATGTGGTGGAATCCATTCTCAAGGAATTGCTGGCCTACACTGCCGACCATTTGCGAAGGGAAAAAGCCCTGATGGCCTCTATCGGATTCCCTAATCTCGAGCGTCACAAGATAGGCCATGCGCACTTCACTGAGCAGCTCAATGGGCTGTACAAAAAGTTTCAGTTGGGAAGCATCACCGTTGCATCGCAGCTATCCACTGTTTTGCGCGATTGGCTTTCCTTGCACATTCGCCGCTCGGACAAAGAAATACGGGTTTTCTTGAATCGAAAAAAGTAAGCTACAGCCCAGATCTGATTTGGACACCGCCGCCCGTTTTTTTCGAACTGCCAGCGTGTGCTTGGGCCCGAAACTTGAAGTTCTCGCGGGTGCGAGCGATCTTGTCGATCACCAGTGGCTCGTCGCCCTGCATGGCCATCAGCTCTTGCAGCTGTACTTGCGCCGACGCGCCTTGACCATGCCAAACATCGCCAACAGGCTGGATAAGAAGATCAGGCCCCACTCGGACAGCGTAGGAATGGCAGTTGTGATGACCTCTGGCTCGCCAGGACCACCTGGATCCACGATGGTGCCGTTTTCGGCCATATCGTCATCGCCATCGGCACCATCGGTCAGGGTCAGGGTGATGGTGTTGCCTGCGATTACCGCACCGGCAAACGGGTACCAGTGTGCAGTCGTGTTGCTGCGGGTTCTGCCGTACTTCCAATACACCGTGTTGGCGAGCAATGCTCTGGGGTAGGTAATCACCACGGTGGCGACGGAGCCTGGGGTACCACTGGTTAGCTTGATATTCAGCAGGCCGTAGGGGAAGTTGTAGCCCGGTGGCCGGCTGGGAACCGTGGAGCTTGGCACAAACCCGGAGTTGGCTTCATCGACCACCCATCTGCCGCCGCTGAGGACTGCGCGAACGGTGCCATTGCCGGTTGAAGCGTTGGGGGCCGAGCAACTGGCCGGGGTGCCGCCACCCGAGCCGGTGCAAGTCCAGGCCCAGGGGGATGCAGCGCTTACCGCGCTGGCGGTGCCTGTGGTGCATAAGCCGTTGACCGGCATAAAGGCGCTGGCTGCCACTGTGGCGCAGACGCCGTTGACGGCAGCCGCACTGATGGTCACGCTGGTGGCCGATGACGCGGCGGCGTTGTAGTTGTTGTCGGCTGCACGGGTAGCGATAACGTCGCAGCTGCCCGCTGCCGTGGCGGTAAGCGTGGTGCCGCCACCAGTGATGGAACAGTCTGCTGTGCCGACGCTGCTAACCGCAAAACTGTAGGCACCTGTACCGCTGCCGCCATTGGCGCTCAAGGTCAGGGGGGTGCTCAAGCTGCCACTGGTGGAGGTCAGGGTGACTGCGCCCTGGCT
>CAJBMJ010000160.1 GCA_903954045.1 uncultured beta proteobacterium
GGCCTTGCAGCACTTCCACCCCCAGGGCGGTGTAGCGCTCCACACTGTCGTGCGGGGCGATCGCAGCGATGACGGCATGTACCCGCGCCATGACCGTGCGAAAACTGAACTGGGGGTCTGTCGCGCTCAATCCATAGTTTTCAGCGTGACGCATCTGGTGGGCAACGCGGGCGGACTTGATCAGGGCCTTGCTGGGAACACAGCCATAGTTGAGGCAGTCGCCCCCCATCTTGTGCGATTCCACCAGCGTGACCTTGGCTTTCACCGCTGCGGCGATGTAAGACGTAACCAGGCCAGCTGCACCGGCTCCAATCACAATCAGGTTGCGGTCAAATTTTGCGGGGCGTTGCCATCTGGAGTACATGCGGCGGCTTTGCAAAAGCCGAATCATCCTTCGGGCGATCAAGGGAAACACACCAAGCAAGGCAAACGAAAGCAGCAGCCCCGGAGACACAATGCCCGCCACGCTGCTAATTTGCGCCAGCTGCGTTCCGGCGTTGACATACACCAGGGTGGCCGCGAACATACCCACCTGGCTGACCCAGTAGTAGTTCCAGGTGCGCACCGGCGTCAGGCCCATGAGCAGGTTAACCAGAAAAAACGGGAAAACTGGTACCAGTCGCAAAGTGAAAAGGTACATCGTTCCATCTTTGGCCATGCCCTCGTTGATGGCCTTTAAACGATCGCCAAAGCGCTGCTGAATCGCATCGCGCAACACATAGCGAGAGGCCAGAAAAGCCAGCGTGGCACCCACGCTGGAGGCAAAGGAGACGATCAAGGTGCCGAGGGTCAAACCAAACAGGGCACCGGCCGTCAGGGTCAAAACCAGAGCGCCCGGGAACGACAGGGCCGTAACTAACACATAGACCGCAAAAAAGGCCATGCCCGTACCCCAGGGCGATGCCGCCCGCAAGGCCTCAAACTGCCCCAGACTGGCCTTCATGCCCTCCAGCGTGAGATAACTGTGCAGGTCGAGCGCAAAAAAGACGATGGCCACAATGGCTGCGCCTGCAAGAATCACAATTTTTTTCACAGTTTCCCTTGTTTTTCCAGGATTCCCCAGCGTGCGTGCGCCCTGGGCGATTGACTCTAACACCGCCCCAAACCTCCCAGTGAGCGCAAGGGCTTCCTGTTGCGCATGGACGTGGTGCTGTCAGGAAGGTTCCTGCCGCACATGCAGTGCTGAGGAGTTTGAATACACTGGCTCGAATGAGCCCAGAACCTCAACCGAAACGCGCACAAGCACTCACCTCCTATTTCTGGAGCGGCGCGGCATTGCGCAGTCGAAGCGTTGGTGATTCGGTGCTGTCAGGCCAGGTCGACATCGCTGCGCCTTCTGCACGACTGGCAGCCGACTGGAATCGGGAAACGTCTCTTCGCATTGGGCTAGAGCCCGGAGACGTTGAGGAGCTTTCTTTGGCGCGCTCGCGCATGCGCTGGCCAGACTACAAGCATTGCGTACAGGCAGTGTCCCAATGGACCCGGTCACTGGGTCTGCAGGACGTGCTCGCGGATAGTCCGGTGGCCCTCATGGCCTGCCGCGGCGCAAGGTACCACCACGACGCTGCGCAGTACGGCGGTGCCGCCTTTTGCAATCTCTTTTTGAGTGAAGACAAGGGACTGGACTTGCATTTCCCGTGCTCTGGCCTTCGCATTCCTCTGCTCAGGGGCACGGTGGTGATCTTTGATACCGGTCAACCCCACGCAGTCATCGCACGGGATAGTTGTGGCTTTCAAGTGGCCGATTTTCCGCCCGAGCGGGATTGCACCCAGGTCTTCCTGTCATGGGAACTTCCCATTGAAAACGCCGATGTGGCGCAGGCACTGCGCGTCACCTTTGATACCGACCCGTCAACCGCGTTGCAGCTTGAGGAGGAGCAAGTCTGGCGCCATGGTGCGCGAGCCAGTGTGTGCCCGGACTCGGGCCGGTGGTGCCCGGCTAGCTGACGCCAGAGGGTGATTGCAGCCGGATCGCGTTTTGCGGCGCGGCCAACGTTGAAATTCAGCGGTCGGAGCATCTGTCCGTTGGATTGCGCAGTTGGCTTGTGTCCAATTCACCCCAAGCTTTCCTGCAAAGCCTCTTGCGCCAGGGTGTTGATGCTTTTGCCTTTTGCCTGCGCGGCAATAGCGAGTTTTTCGTGCAGCCGTGGCTAGCAGCATATTTTGCTTGAGTTACAACATGCCCCAAAATTTCATCACGCTGTCACTGAGTCAACCCAAACTGCGCCTTTCAATTTGATTCAGGGGTGAAGCAATGAACAAGGGCAATGCCAACGCGTTGAAGCGTTGGACAGTAGTTTTCTCACTAACGGCTGGATTCTTTGCAGCGCTGGGCGGTTGTAGTAGCGTCAACACCGGCAATTCCGCAACAGCATTGACATTGCGCACAGGCACGCCATCCGCTGGTAGTGCATTCCAGTCACTCTATGTCGTTGAAGGAACTCCGGCAACCACGTCATATACCCAGGCCAAGCCCTCCTTGGGCAGCACGCCGCCGGCGTCTACGCTCAAAGACGGTGATCAGATCAGTCTGCGCTTGTTCCACTTCAACGACATGCACAGCAAACTGGTGGTGCCGCACGCCAAGAAGGGCGATACCCGCAATTTCGCGCAAATGGTCAAAATCGTCCGCGCCGCCAGACAGTCTGCCGCCGCCCACGAGAGCGTGTTGTTTTTCTCCGCCGGTGACGACCATACCGGCGAGGTTTACGACGAGTTGCTCGGCAGCGACACCAGCAGCTTCGTCATGAGCATGCCCTACCGCGCCTACTCCGCCGCCGGGCTGGACTTTGCCACCCTGGGCAACCATGAGTTCGACAAGGGCTCGGCCATCCTGGCCAAGATGATCGAGGCCGATGCCCGCTTTCCGGTGTTGTCGGCCAATGTCAGTGGTTCCACAGTGCTTGGCACGCGGCATGTCAACCCGGCCATCATCGGCGTGACCCAAGGCGTTCGCATTGCGGTGGTCGGCCTGACCTCTTCCGAAGAAACCAAAACCGGTTTTGCCGAGGATCCCCACCTGGCTTTCAAGGGAGTGCTGACAACCCTGTCCAACCTGATGCCGGCGCTGAAAGATCAGGCCGACATTTTCATCGTGCTCTCCCACATCGGCTTCAACGGTGCCGATGCCGCTGGCACGCGCCACGTGATTGCACAAGGCGATATGGAAATCGCCCGCTACCTGGCCACACTGGGCAAGCCCGCCATGGTGGTTGGTGGGCACACCCATTCCATCCTCAACGCCAACGGGCTGGAGCCCGCCAATGTGATCGACGGTGTGCCCATCTTCCAGGCAGGCAGCTGGGGCTCACATCTCGGCGAAATCGGGCTCACGCTGGCCAAGGCCGGGGGCAAAATCAACATGCATGTCACCTCGGCAAAATTGAACCCGCTGAAAAAGCGCGACATACGCGTCGCAGCCAGCGACCCGTTGTATGCCGCGCTGGAGCAAGACAGCGATGTTGACCTTGGCTTTCAGCAGACGGTGATGGATCCGATGATCAGCAGGCTGGGCGACCGTCTGGCCGTTGTGCTGGGTGTCACCTCGGGCCAGGCAGACATTGGCCGCGATGCCACCATCGCCGACCGCTACGTTGGCGAATCGGCCATCGCCAACTTCATGAACGACGCCATAGCCAGCCGAAGCAGCACGTTTGCGGGCGGTGCTGTCGATCTGGTCGCTTTTAACGCGTCAGCCATCGTCACCGGTGTGCCAGTGGCCAGCCAGCTCACCTTTGCCGACTGGTACGCCGTCATGCCCTACGCCGACATCATCCGGGTCGTCGAGATGAACGGCCAGCAGATCAAAAACATGGTTGAAAGCAATGCGCATCGCTTGGTCCGCCCCGGCGAAACGGTCAATCTCAACGGGTTTGTTTCGCGCGGTTTTCTGCATTTCTCCAGCGCGCTGCGCTACCAGATTAACCTGGGTGCCAGCCCACAATCCGCCGTGGCCAGCCACATCCAGATCAAGGGCAAACCCATCGAATCCGTATTGAATCAGACCTATCGGGTGGCCTTTGGCGACTACATCGCCAACGGCAACGAGGGCTGGAAAGGCGCGCCGATCCTGGCCGGGCTGCCTGGCACGCTGCTGGGCTTTGACCTGAAATCGTTGCCAAACAAAGACACCGGCCTGGTCTACCGCAACGAGATCATTGAATACATCAAGACCCATGGCGGGGTTGGCGCGACCAGCGCAGCGGCCAAAGACGGCCGCGTCAGCGTCAAGCCCTGAAGATGCCCAGCGCGACACGCTTTTGCTTCTGACTGGATTTGCCGATCCAGTAGTTTTTCGGTCCAGCTTAGAAGGTTATCGGCATGAACCATGTTCGACATTCCTGCCTTTGCAAATGGGCTCGGGCTTGGCATTTTCATTTGCCCTGGGCTGAAATAGGTCCTCGTCATGCGCCGGCGCTTCGGGGCGATCCTTTCTTGAACCCGTTCTGCAATCTGCGTGCACGCGGTGATGAACGCAATCAGGCACATTGGCCCACCGAAATTCGACCACTGCAGCGGGAACACTTCGTTGTTCGGTGATACCGACCCATCAACCGCGTTGCAGCTTGAGGAGGAGCAAGTCTGGCGCCATGGTGCGCGAGCCAGTGTGTGCCCGGACTCGGGCCGTTGGTGAACTCGGCACGAAGCAGTAGGCGTCCTTGCGCAGCCGTTGCACCAATTTATGGCTTGGGCGTGCCTAGTTGAGGCATGTCTACCACCCTCAAACCGCTTCGTCGAACGATACACCGTGTTTCGACAAATTGCTTGCCGCCTTTTGATCGTCCCATTCAAAATTGAACATGCGAAATACCTGAAGGGTTTAACGTTGGAGCCAAGTGGGGCCGAAGACATCCAACTTGGGCGACCAGTTAAAGCCTACCCAACCAGTAGCCAGGCCGCCGCCGATGCGCGGCAACGACCAGAACTTCAATGTCTGAATCCACAATCCGATAGAGGATGTTGTAAGGAAAGCCAGGTACTCGGTACTTACGGATAGCAGGTGGGTACTCGACGCGATAACGATCTGGAGCTTCGCAGACGGTCCCCATTGCCTCATCAAA
>CAJBMJ010000161.1 GCA_903954045.1 uncultured beta proteobacterium
AGTGGTTTCAAACGCCCGCAGGGCAATATCTGCTGGAATGGGAGCACGAAAAAGTCAGTGAAGCGGTAGTCGACATTTTTGGCTATCACGCGCTTCAATTGGGCGTTCCGGAATTACAGGGCTTGCTTGCCAACCGCATGCCGCACCAGTGGTTCTGCGACGACCATGCCCATAGCGGGTCTGGTGCAATTGCCCGCCCCATGGCATTTTTGACCGACTTTGTGGCTTTACCATTTCCAGCTAGTAGTCTCGATTTGATTGTTCTCCCACATACCCTTGAGTTGAGCGCCGACCCGCATGCCAGTTTGCGGGAAGTCGAACGTGTGTTGGTGCCGGAAGGGCGGGTGGTAATTTGTGGCTTCAACCCATGGAGTCTGTGGGGACTTCGTCAGCGCAGAGAGCACATTTATCGCCACTTTGGCTCTGAAACGCTTTTTTTGCCGGACTTTGGTGAGTTCATTGCTTATTGGAGGCTGAAGGACTGGTTGCGATTGCTCGGTTTTGAAGTTGAACTTGGAAAGTTTGGCTGTTATCGACCAGCTGTGGACAGTCAACGCTTGTTGCAGCGCTTTGAGTGGTTGGACCGGGCAGGCGCACGTTGGTGGCCTGTCTTTGGGGCAGCCTATTTTCTTGTGGCTGTCAAAAGGGTGCGGGGAATGCGTTTGATGGGCCCTGCCTGGAAACAGACTCCTGCGCTTTCCGCTGGCCAGGTTTCAGTGGCCAGCCGTGGTGCTGAATTTCATGTTGAGGAGTCAGGCCGTTGAACGAGGTAGTAATTTACACGGATGGTGCTTGCAAGGGGAACCCCGGACCAGGCGGCTGGGGGGTGCTGTTACGGTCGCCCGACGGCACAGAAAAAGAGTTGTTTGGCGGTGAGCTAGAGACCACCAACAACCGAATGGAAATGACAGCGGTGATACAGGCTTTGGAGGCGCTTAGACGCCCATGCGACGTTACTTTGTATCTGGACAGTCAGTATGTGCTCAAAGGGATAACCGAGTGGCTGGCTGGCTGGAAAGCCAAAGGCTGGAAAACGGCAGCCAAACAGCCCGTCAAGAACGTGGATTTGTGGCGGCAGCTCGATGCGCTGGTTTCACAGTCCGGCCATACAATTGACTGGCGTTGGGTCAAGGGTCACGCAGGAGACCCTGGCAACGAGCGTGCGGATGCGCTGGCCAATGCTGGCGTCGACAGTGCGCTTCAAAAAAGATAACGAGGACGAAATTCCATGGCAACGAAAGCTTTTTATCCGGTGGTAGCCGCCATAGGGATCGCATTGGTGGGGGGGGGCGCATGGTGGTACCAGTCCCAACCCACTACTCCCAAGGAAGCCGGGGTCGCTTCTGGTACTGCGTCTGCTCCCAAATCAGGAGCGTCTGGTGCAGGTGCACCAAGGGCTGCAGGGGTAGAAGTTGCTAAAGTAGAGAGAATATCGTTGCAGGATGATGCCCAGGCCGTGGGTACATTGCGTTCGCGCCAGAGCGTCATGATGCGGCCAGAAGTTGCGGGCCGGGTCAAGGAATTGGGATTCGCGGATGGGGCACGGGTTCGCAAAGGGCAATTGTTGGTTCAACTGGACGACACCTTGCAGCGCGCTGAAATCAGCCAGAGCAAAGCGCAGGTGTCCATTGCCCTGGCCAATTACAAACGCAACCAGGAATTGGTTGCCCAGAATTTTGTGGCGCAGCGTGTACTTGAGGAAAGTGCTGCAAGTTTGCAGGTGGCCCAAGCCCAGCAGGCTTTGTCGGAAGCACGTTTGCAACGTATGGCCATACTGGCGCC
>CAJBMJ010000162.1 GCA_903954045.1 uncultured beta proteobacterium
AGCCCCGGGGCTTCGTGTGGGTCTAGCCTGGCTGGGTCGCGCACCACAGCCGTCACGGCATGTCCGGCCTGCAGGGCGAGACGGGTTACCTGGCTGCCCAGGGCACCGTTGGCGCCGAGGATGACGAGCTTCAATGGCATTGTGATACTTTCGTTGGGCAAGGTGCACTCACTGCAAGGCTGTGCTGTGATGGATCTTGAAGTACGCCAGTACCGAGACAAAGCCCATCGTGAAGATGGACACCAGCCCCAGGGATTCGTACATGGACCCAGTGCTCCACACCACACCCGCTGGGTCGGTGACAGGGTGGTCGGAACCGAATGCTGCCACGGCGACAAATTCCAGGAAGGTCGCGAAGTAGAAGCCCACGTTGAGCATCCAGCCGGCGCGCAGACCATCGACTGGATGGTGGCTCGAAGTGGTCGAGTACTTGCTTTGCACCAGTGCGAAGATCTGGAAGATCAGGTACACCGTGAGGTACCAGCCCATGAAATTGACAAACGGGACGCCGAAATAGCTGCCACCGTCATGCCATATCCAGGCCTGCTTGACGGTTGCCCGCGAGGGGTCCATGCACAGGTCCCACATCACCATGATGAATGCTGCAAGCACCGGCACGGCAAGTATCTGGAGGCGGTCGGCATCCTGGTTGAACTTGTCCAGCAACACATGGGCCAGATTCCAGGACAAGTAGCACATGGAAAAGTAGGCCGGCATGATCAGCAGCGGAACAGTCCCTAGCTTGGGTCCGAGATTGTCTGTGTAATGGTAGTGGCCGAAGGGGAATCCGGTGGCGATGGAACTCGACTCCATCGTCCAGCTGATGGCAAAAGTAATCACAAAGAAGACCAGCATGGTGCGTGCCCCTAATCGCCGCTGACCGTGGATTAGGGCAAATGTGGTGGGAACCAGGATGCTGATGACGGGGATCAATACCCGCACGCTGTCGAGTACAGGAGTGGCCTTGAGTACGGCGAATGCCGCAAACAAACAAGTAAGCGCCCACAGGATCCGGTCTCTTTTGGTAGTATTCATGGGAAAACCATTCATAATGACATAGTCGTCATCATGACATGTTTGATAAGATGAGTCAACCATCGCATTCTCCCTTCTCGCCTTGACCACTTCGGACCACCGCCCCCAAGTTGCAGCGCAGCGCCGCGAGCGCATGCGTTCACGACTCCTGCAAGCAGCGTTTGCGCTGGCCGCAGAAGACGGCATCGGCGCGGTGACTATTGATACCGTGATTACTCGCGCCGAAGTGGCGCGCGGATCGTTTTACAAGTACTTCGAATCGCCACATGCGTTGCTGGAGGCTGTAGGTAGTGAGGTGTCGGATATCCTGATTGACACCATGAATAGCTTGGTCTCGCGCCTGCCGGACCCGGCGCAGCGCATCGCGGTCGGGGTCGGGCTGGTACTGCAGATGGGGCACAGCTATCCGCCACTGGCGGGTTTTCTGGTGCATGCCGGCTGGCCAGCCACAGACCTCTCCCCTCGGTTTCACCTCGTGGTGGACGCCACCTTGCGCGAAGGCATGGCCCAGGGGCGCTTTGCCGACACGCCCATCGGCCTCGCGCAAGGCATAGTGGTCGGTACCCTGCTGGGCGCTCTGCATGGGGGCGCTGAACCGGTGCAGGCATTGCCAACGCCCTCGATGACGATAAGCGCCGTGTTGCGGGGCCTGGGCGTTCCGGCAGACGAAGCAGCCCTAATGGCCGCCCGTCCTCTGCCACTGACGCAGGCAGACATGGCGCCGGCGCTGCAGCGCCTGTTCGGCACCTGAAGCAAGCGTTGCCCTACGCTGGATGTCGGACGCGTGGGCGCTGCCGTCTGGGGCGCGACCAGTGTTCTTGTCTCCTGCAGGACCATAGGTGCGGTGCTGTCCACTGCACATCCATTGAGGGGGTATCTGTGGCGGTCTGCAAGCGCGACATTGCCGGTCTAGGACTTTCTCGATACCAGACCTTCAGTTTTCAATGCCCGCTTCGAAGAAAGTCGCTAGTTTTACCTTTCGATGGGATTGGCTCATAAAGACCAGCGAACCGGAGTCGCAATGAAATTGATAGCGGGCTATGCTTGTTGCATAAGGGCTAATGGCATATTTCATAGATAAATCGGTTCATTGGCGACGCAGGAGGTCCATTTGGGTCATGTCCAGGTCGACCATCACGATGTGAAGCCTGCACGGGAAATCAAGGTTGGCGATATCTTCGCCATTATTCAGGCGCAGGTACCGCGCACCGTGGTGGTCAAAGGAATCAGCGACCAACGCGGACCGGCTTCTATTGACCAGTTGATGCACGGGGAAACACAAGAAAGCCTTGCTAAAAGGGCGCAGGAGGCGGTGGGCAAGCGCCTGAGCCCTGAGCCGGCGCACACCATCGAGCATGGCCACCCCACCAAACGAAACCGGCGCGAGCTGCAAAAAGACTGGAACGAACGCTGGAGCGCGTCGATCGATTAGCTGTATGACAAAAAAAGAAACTAGCCAAGGTTAACTCCGGATTCGACTTTGACCTACTGAAACGCCACTTCAGCAAAGCTGCGCAGCTTGCGACTGTGCAATTGGTCCACACCCTGCGCACGCAGCAACTCCACTGCTCGGATGCCGATGCGCAAATGCTGGTCCACCCGTTCCCGGTAAAAGTGGTTGGCCATGCCAGGCAGTTTGATTTCACCGTGCAAAGGCTTGTCGCTGACACACAGAAGCGTGCCGTAGGGAACCCGAAAACGGAATCCATTGGCGGCGATGGTGGCGCTCTCCATGTCCAGCGCTACGGCGCGGCTTTGGCTGAAGCGGCGCTGGGGTTGGTTGTTGGGCAGGAGCTCCCAGTTGCGGTTGTCGGTGCTGGCGACCGTACCGGTGCGCATGATGCTCTTGAGCGCAGCTCCCTTGACCTGGGTAACGTCGGCCACCGCTTGTTCCAGCGCCACCTGAATTTCAGCCAGGGCGGGAATGGGCACCCACAGAGGTAACTCCTCGTCCAGCACATGGTCCTCGCGAACATAGCCGTGTGCTAGCACGTAGTCGCCGAGCTGCTGGGTGTTGCGCAGCCCCGCACAGTGGCCCAGCATGATCCAGGCGTGGGGACGCAACACGGCAATGTGATCGGTAATGTTCTTGGCGTTGGCCGGGCCCACGCCAATATTGACCATGGTGATGCCGGTGCGGTCTGCGCGCACCAGGTGGTAGCCCGGCATCTGGGGCAGTCGTGGAGGCTCTTTGCCTAGCGCATCGTTGGGTTGTGCATCCAGACCAACGCGGCGGGTAACTACATTGCCGGGCTCGATGAATGCTATGTATTCGCTAGCGGGGTTGGCCATGGCCGCGCGCCCTAGCGCTATAAATTCATCGACATAGAACTGGTAATTGGTGAACAGCACGAAGTTCTGAAAGTGGTCTGGTCCGGTGCCGGTGTAGTGGCGCAGGCGGTGCAACGAGTAGTCCACCCGCGGTGCGGTAAACAACGACAGGGGCTGGGCTTCGCCCGCACGAGGCTCATAGGTGCCATTGGCAATGCCATCGTCCATGGCAGCGAGGTCGGGCAGGTCGAACACATCACGCATCAGCATGCGACGCTGGGCACCCATATTGCCTTCTACATGGTCGTGTTCCGCAAACGAAAAATGCACCGGAATGGGCTGGGTGCTGGTGCCAATTTCGAGCTCCACCTGGTGGTTTTCCAGCAGCAGCCGAAACTGCTCCAGGTAGTAATCCTTGTACAGATCGGGGCGGGTCAGCGTGGTCTCAAAGCGGCCGGGCCCGGCCACAAAACCATAACTCAGCCGCGCAATATCGGGCTCGGCGGTGCGCGAGACCGTGTCGGTGTGAATGCGTACCAACGGGTAACAGGCCCGCACGCGCTCTGCGCAATCATCACCAGCCACAAAGCGGGCCATGGCCGCACGCAGATGGGCGATGCTGGCGTCATAAATCTTGGCAACCTGCGCTAGTGCGGCTTCAGGTTCGGTAAAACGGATTGGGGCTATGTAGGGAGGTAGGGTAGGCATCCATCCATTGTGCCTGCGGCCAGTTTCAAACCCGTGACGTTTTCACCAACTCCCACGCATCCTCCACCCAGTCACACAAAATGCTGCGTGTTTCGCGCGGGTCAATGATGTCCAGAATGCCGAACTTCTCAGCGGTGCGAAACGGAGAGGTCATGTTCAGATAAAAGGCTTCCAGCTCCGCACGCTTGGCGGCCGGGTCGGGGGCCGCATCAATCTCTGCCTTGTGGGCGGCCATCACGCCGCCTTCAATCGGGATCGAACCCCAGCGCGCTGAGGGCCAGGCGTAACGCAGGTTGAGGGCTTCGCCGTATTTGGGCGCGTGCAGCGCACCGGCCATGCCAAAGCAGCGTCTGATCAGAATGGAAACCCAGGGTGACTTGCATTCGTGCAGCGCGTGCGAAACCCGGGTGGCACCCAGCAGCGTTCCACCCATCTCGGCCTCCAAGCCGGTCTGGTTACCGGGTTGGTCGACAAAGTTCACGATGGGCAAGCCAAACTGGCTGCACAGGTTCACATGGCGCTCCATCTTGTACGCTGCTTGCGTGGTCATAGCGCCACCCTGCACCTTGGGGTCGTTGGCGATCACACCCACCGGAATACCGTTGAGCCGTGCAAACAGGGTGACGACCGAGCCGCCCTGGTAGCGGCCGATCTCGAACAGCGAACCCTGGTCCAACACGGCGGCCAGAATCTTGCGTGGGTCATAGATCTTGCGGCGGTCGCGGGGGATGGCGTCTTTTAGCCAATCATCCACACGGTTCGGGTCGTCGGTGGGTGTAAGAACGGGTGCGGTGTGGAACACGCTGCGAGGCAGATAGCTCAGGAACTGGCGCACCTGCTTCAATGCGTCGAGTTCGTCCACCGCTTCGTTGTGAACCAGTGCGCTCTTGCGATGCACCAGATGGCCGCCCAACTCGTTTTTGTCGATGGCCTGTCCGTAAGCTTGCAGCACCACATGCGGGCCAGCGGCCATCACCTGTGCCTGCTCACGCACCATCACCGAAAAGTGCGACGACAAAACTTTGATCGCCCCCTGCCCGGCACACGCGCCCAGCGCCACACCCACCACCGGAACCGTCTTGAGCAGTTCATTGGCGGGCCAGCTAGGGTATTCGGGAATCTTGGTTCCGCCAATTTGCATCAGCAGCTTGACGCTGCC
>CAJBMJ010000163.1 GCA_903954045.1 uncultured beta proteobacterium
CGCGCAATTACATTGGCATCGTAAGCACAGTGAACTGCTCTGCCACCGTTACAAAACTCGTTGTCGAACACTTTTCCAAGAACGACGTGCTTAGGGATTTCCCAAACGTGGATGGGGTCGTACCAATCACCCACAGCTTTGGTTGCTGCATTGAGCATAATGGTGACGGTGTTCAGCAGCTACGCAGAACCTTGGGGGGATTCGTTAAGCACGCAAACTTTGCCGGAGTTGTCGTCATTGGCCTGGGATGTGAATCAAACCAAATGGGAGCGATGTTCCTGTCCCAGGGGATTGAAGCTGGAAAGCAAATTGTTCCTTTGGTAATTCAGGATTTTGGCGGCACTAGAAAGACCGTAGAGGCAGCCATTGCTGCAGTTGAGTCGATGCTACCTATTGCTAACGAGTGTCGGCGAGAAAGCGTGTCTGCCAAACACCTTACCGTTGCACTGCAATGCGGCGGATCGGATGGCTATTCCGGAATAACTGCAAATCCAGCACTTGGAGTTGCTGTCGATCTTTTGATTGCGCAAGGCGGCACCGCAATACTTAGCGAAACACCCGAAATTTACGGTGCCGAGCATCTTCTTACACGCCGTTCTGTGTCACGAAAGGTGGGCCAAGATATTGTGGATCTCATCAAATGGTGGGAGTCGTATGCGGATCGCGAGAAGGGCAGCATTGACAACAATCCAACACCAGGCAACAAGTCAGGTGGGCTAACAACTATTCTCGAAAAATCTCTCGGTGCAGTTGCGAAAAGTGGCTCATCGGCCCTGATGGGGGTCTATCGATACGCAGAGCCGGTTACCGAACATGGATTGGTATTTATGGATGCTCCAGGTTATGACCCCATGGGTGCCACGGGTCAAATTGCGAGTGGTGCCAACCTAGTAGCCTTTACAACCGGCAGGGGCTCCTGCTTTGGCGCCAAGCCAGCTCCTTCGATCAAATTGGCCACCAATACCAAGATGTATTTGCGCATGCAAGAGGATATGGACATCAACTGCGGCGATGTAATGGATGGTGATGCGACCTTGGAGTCAAAAGGCAGAGAAATTTTCGAAATGTTACTTCGGGTTGCCTCTGGAGAGAGGTCCAAGAGTGAAGTGCTGGGCATTGGAAATGATGAAACTGTTCCATGGATGATTGGTGCACAGATGTGACTGTACCCCCATTTGTCCCTTTTAACTTTGCTTTATGGGGCCAGGGAATCCGAGTGTCCAACGTGGGAATCGTGTACTCATTCACTCTAAGGTAGACCTCCGGCGTGACCGGGGGACTCGCGCAGGGTCAACCCATGAAAAAAATCCGCAGTCTCCTCGTCGCCAACCGCAGTGAAATTGCCATCCGGGAGCTGCGCGCAGCCTCCGAAATGGGCATTCGCACGGTGGCCATCTTCTCCAACGAAGACCGTTTCGCCCTGCACCGCTTCAAAGCGGACGAGTCGTACCTGGTGGGGAAGGCTCCCAAACTTCCGGCAACGCAACACGTGGTGAATTGGTCAGGTTGCCCGGAATGCGCATCCTGCTTGCCGAAGACAACGCCAAAAGCCTTTGGTTCCATGGGTCAACGCCCAATAAGAGCAGTTGAACCTTCTGGAATCGGAACGTGCTCACCGCCAACGACCCGCTTCAGTTTTAGAACTGTGATCCAGGCAGCGGTCATTCAACAAATGCAAGACAACTTTCCGGTTGACGCCAGAACTGGGGGTATTGGTGACAGGCAGCCGTCTGCCAACGCGCTGCCTCACAGATTGGCGCTGGGCATAGAATGAAGCGCTATGACAACCGACTTCAAACCGGCTGAAATAGGGCGCCGCTGGCCAGGAATGCATTTGCTCATCGGACTGGTCCTGGCGGGCCTAGCGGGCAACTATTTCAAGTTCCCCCTTTTCCTCAATATTGATTTTTTGTTTGGCAGCATCTTTGCCATGCTGGCGCTGCAATTTTTCGGACTGCGGCGGGGAGTTCTGGCCGCCGCGCTGATTGCCAGCTATACCTACGTGCTTTGGAATCACCCCTACGCGGCGATCACAATGACAGCCGAAGTGGCGGTGGTCGGTGTTTTGATGGCGCGGCGTCAGATGGGTATGGTGCTGGCTGACATCGTGTACTGGTTGCTGCTGGGTATGCCGCTGGTGTTCGTTTTTTACTTTGTGGTGCTGAATGTGCCGCTGACCAGTGTCACCATCATCATGGTCAAGCAAGCAGTCAACGGTATAGCCAATGCGTTGTTGGCACGCCTGCTGTTCAGTGGCCTTGGTGCGCTACGTCGACAAAGTCAGATGTCTTTTGCTGAATTGATCGGCAACCTGTTGGCCGCATTTTTGTTGTTTCCGGCATTGCTCATGCTGTTCATCAGCGCCAGGTCGGACTTTGCCGAGACTGATCAAAACATTCGCAGCACGCTGGAACAAAAGAGTCGAACCGTAACCAACAGTCTGACCGATTGGGTTGGTCATCGCAAACAAGTGGTCGTTGGCTTGACTGAACTCGCCGCTAGTCTGTCGCCACGGGAGATGCAAGGACGGCTAGAGCAAGCACTGGCCTCCGATTCCAACTTTCTACGCATCGGCATGCGCGACACCGAATCGGTCATCAGCGCCTACGCCCCCAGGCTCGACGAATCTGGGCAATCAAATATTGGCAAGAAATTTCCGGAGCGTCCCTACATTGCCGAACTCAAGAAATCAGGCCAACCGATGTTGGCCGAAGTGGTGATGGGGCGGATCAACACACCCGAGCCCATCGCCATCCTTCTGGCCCCCGTCACCCGCGCCGGTGAATACGCCGGTTACGTCAACAGCGTGTTGCGCACGGACCAAATTCGCAAACAGCTCGACATCTTGACCGCTGGCGACACGCTTCTCTATACCCTGGTCGACAAGAAGGGGCAGGTTATCCTGAGCAACCGCAAAAACCAGAAGCCGATGGAACCCCTTATTCAGGGGCCGGGCAAACTGAGCCTTGTCGGCGGAAATATCAATTTGTGGGTGCCTGTGCTACCACCCAATACGTCAATTTCAGACCAGTGGAAGAGTTCGTTCTACGTCGCCCAAACCACGGTGGGCGATATTGGCGGATGGCAGTTGGTGCTGGAGCAGCCTGTGGCACCGTTTCAGAAGCAGCTCTATGACAGGTACGCGGGGCTCTTGTTGCTCTTGTTCGCGATCTTGTTGGCGGCGCTGGCACTGGCCGAGTGGATCGCCCGTAGAACCACCGCCACTCTGGAAAGACTTGGCACGATCACCCATGATCTTCCCCTGGAGCTGGCCGGTGGCAAGCAGGACATGACTTGGCCAGACAGCCAAATCGTGCAAATCCAGCGATTGATTGAAAATTTCAAGACAATGGCAGATACCCTGGCACGGCAATTCCGCGTGGTCCACCAGGTCAACGCGTCATTGGAACGACGGGTTGAAGAACGCACCGCTGAATTGGAACTGAGTCAGGATCGTCTGACCACGATTCTTGACGATGCAAAAATCCACCTGTGGGTCTTTGACGGCACCCACTACACCTACGTCAACAAACAATGGTTTGACTTTACCGGCCAGGACCCAAACGGGGGTTTAACCGCTGAATTGTGGACATCCGTCGTTCACCCGGACGATTTGCCCCAGGCCAGCGAGGTCTGGTTTAAAAACTGGCAAACCAAAACCGAGCACGACAACTATTTCAGGCTGCGCCGCCACGACGGCGTTTACCGCGACTTTCATTGCCACACGCTGCCGGTGTTCGACCAGCATGGTAATTTTCAGTATTTTCAGGGATTTAACCTGGACATCACCGAGCGCAAAGGGGTAGAAGTTGTTTTGCGCGCCAGCGAACAGCGCCTGCGGCAATTTGTCGAGAGCAACGCTTCTGTCATGATGCTTCTTGATCCCGACAGCGGCAAGATCGAAGACGTCAACCCGGCCGCTGTAGCCTATTACGGCTACGCCCGCGAGCAGTTGCTGGCTATGCACATCAGCGACATCAACCCCATGGCCCCCGACCTAATAGCGGCAGAGAGACAACGCGCACTGCACGAGCAGCGCAGATACTTTTTGTTCCAGCACCGACTGGCCTCTGGCGAACTGCGCGACGTGGAGGTGTACTCTAGTCCAATTCTCAGCCAAGGCCGCACTCAGCTGTTTTCGATTGTTCATGACACCACCGAGCGCACGCTGGCTGAACAAGCCCTGCGGGTCAGCGAAGAGAAGCACCGCCAGCTCATCGAGAACAGCCACGACATCATCTACACGCTCGATGCCCAGGGGGTTTTTACCTTTGTCTCGCCTGCCTGGACCGAGCTGCTAGGGCATCGACAAGACCAAGTGCTGGGCCATGCTTTTACGCCCTTGGTGCATCCCGACGACCTGGCCACCTGCCTTGCGGCATTGCAAGCCCTGTTCAAGACCGGTGAGCGGCAGTCCAATATTGAATACCGCGTCAAACATCTAGACGGATCATGGCGCTGGCACAGCTCCAACGCCGTGGCCATGAAAGACAGAACTGGCGCGGTCATCGGCTTTGAAGGTAACGCGAAAGACATCACCGAGCAAAAGCTGGTGCAGAAGCTTGAGCAATTCCGGAGTCAGACCTTGGAACTGCTGGCTGGTGATGCTCCACTTGAGCACAGTCTTAAGGCGTTGGTGCTGGTCGTGCAAGAGGTCAAGCCCGCGACATTTTGCTGCGTGTTGCTGCTCAGTAGCGACGGCAAACTCCTGAG
>CAJBMJ010000164.1 GCA_903954045.1 uncultured beta proteobacterium
ACCAGCGAGGCTTGGGCAGCCAATGCATCAGCGGGAGTTTGTGCGCTGAAAGCAGCCATCACGTCGGCGCTGGTATCGAGCAGGGCAGACTTGGCAGCAGCCATGTTCAGGGCGGTCAGCTTCTCAAAGCCAGCCATAGCAACGCCAGCCATGGCTTGGGCTTCTGCCACAGCGGCTTTGTTAGCGTTTACGAATTGTTCAACATTGATGGTGTTCATGGGGTTCTCCAGGAGGGTGTAAAAAATCTACGCCGCACAGGAATCCGGAAGGATGAATGTTGCAGTGCAGCATGGATGCGAATGGTACGGACTTGCAACGCAAATGCAAGTAATTTTTGCTGCAATGCAACAATCTAGAGCGAAAAACCTAACTTTTCAGAATGCTCAGGGCCAAGGCTTCAGCCACTTTGATGCCGTCCACTGCTGCCGAAAGAATGCCACCGGCGTAGCTGGCCCCCTCGCCTGCGGGGTAGAGGCCGCGCACGTTAGCGCTCTGCAAATCTTCTCCGCGGGGGATGCGAATGGGGCTGGAGGTGCGGGTCTCCACCCCGGTCAGAACCGCGTCGGGCATATCAAAACCCTTGATCTTGCGTCCAAACACGGGCAAGGCCTCGCGCAGGGCCTCAATGGCATAGTCGGGCAATGCCGAGGCCAGATCGCCCAGTTTGACCCCCGGCTTGTAGGACGGCTGAACGCTTCCCCATTGGGCGGAAGGTTTTGCCGCAACAAAGTCCCCCACCAGTTGACCGGGCGCCTCATAGGTGCCGCCGCCCAAGGTGAAGGCGCGCGATTCCAGTTGTCGTTGCAGGACGATGCCGGACAAGGGGTGTGCGGCGCGCGGGTCCAGTTGGCGCATTTTTGCCGCCTGCAAGGCATAGCGTTGGCCTGCTTCGGGCCCAAAAGCCTGCACAAACGCGGCTTCGTCCTGCGGAAAATCCTGCGGCTCTATGCCCACCACCATGCCTGCATTGGCATTGCGCTCGTTGCGCGAATACTGGCTCATACCGTTGGTGACGACCCGGCCCGGTTCACTGGTGGCTGCTACCACGGTGCCGCCCGGGCACATGCAAAAGCTGTAGACGGCACGGCCGTTTTTGGCATGGTGCACCAGTTTGTAGTCGGCTGCGCCCAGCAGGGGGTGGCCTGCATGGCGGCCCCAGCGGGCAAGGTCAATCACGCTTTGGGGATGCTCTATACGAAAACCCACTGAAAACGGCTTGGCCTGCATAGCGACGCCGCGATCAAAGAGCATGGCAAAGCTGTCGCGCGCACTGTGTCCCAACGCCATCACCACATGGCTGGCGCGCAGTTCGGTAACTTCGTTGGTAAATGCGTTTTGCACCTGTAGCCCTTGTAAACAATGCGTACCACGCTCATCATTTAGTAGCAAATCAACCACCCGCTGCTCAAAACGCACTTCGCCGCCGAGGGCAATGATCTGCGCGCGAATACTCTCCACCACCTTGACGAGTTTGAAGGTGCCAATATGGGGGTGCGCCTCAAACAGAATTTCCGCCGGGGCACCCGCAGCCACAAACTCCTGCATCACTTTGCGCCCCAGAAAGCGCGGGTCCTTGATCTGGCTGTAGAGCTTGCCGTCAGAAAATGTGCCTGCGCCGCCTTCGCCAAATTGCACGTTGCTCTCGGCTTTGAGCGTTTTGTTGCGCCAAAGCCCCCAGGTGTCTTTGGTACGTTGACGCACGGTGCTGCCACGCTCCAGAACAATCGGTTTGAAGCCCATTTGGGCCAGCAACAGCGCAGCAAACATGCCACACGGACCAAAGCCCACCACCACAGGTCGCTCCACCAAACCGTCTGGCGCCTGGGCTACGGGCTGGTATTGCATATCCGGCGTGGCGCCAATGTGGGGATGCTTGGGAAACTTGGCCAGCAGGGCGGCTTCACTTACAGCGTCAGCCAAAGTGATGTCGACGATATAAACCGCCAGCAGGTCCACCTTGCGCGCGTCGAAACTGCGCTTGAAAACCTGCAGGGATGCAATTGCATTGCTGTCAATGCCCAGAACTTTTGCACACATGCGTTGGAGTGCATCTACCGGATGCGCCACCGGCGCACGATCGGCATCCGTCTCTGCAGGGGCGTCGGCCGCCCGACGGGTTTCTACGGGCAGGGCGGAA
>CAJBMJ010000165.1 GCA_903954045.1 uncultured beta proteobacterium
AATGGTTGCTGTGCGCTTTCGAAAACATGGTTGACCGCGGTAACCAGCTCATGCGTTGAGCGGAAATTGCCAGAAAGGGTATGAATCGCCTGCGCCTGGCCTCTCGCCTTCAGGTAAGTGTTGAGGTCTGCACCACGAAAGCTGTAAATTGCCTGCTTGGGGTCTCCGATCATGATCAGGCCAGTCTCGGGGCTTGCGGATTCGCCATAAATTTTGGAAAGCGCTCCGTATTGCCAGGGGTCGGTGTCCTGAAACTCATCTACCAAGGCAATAGGGAATTGTTGCCGAATGGCGGTGGCCAGTCGCCCGTCAGGAGCCTGCAGTGCGTAGTAAAGGCACTGAAGCAAATCAGAGAAGTCGAATTGCGCCAACACATCTTTGGCACTGCGGTACGCCAACGCCACGTTTACGGCGGCATGGTTCAGCAAGTCAGTTGCGACATCCGGTTCGTTTTGCAGATGAAGGCACAGTGTTGCAATGTGCCCGAACTCGGGATGATCGACCGCCTTGGCCCAACCCTTGTCCACAAGTGTTGTGGACGCAAAGCGATTGAGCAAAGTAACAGCGGACTCTTTGTCTTTTTTGTTGAGCAAAACGATCGACTCGCCTTGCAGCCACTCAGCCAACTTGGCTGGCCATATCTTCAAATAGCCCTTGAGCGACTTGGCCGCGATCACACCGTCGAGCATAGCAATCAACTCTGGCGTACACGCTGTGCGTACAGCCGCTTCCAAGATTTGAAACCGCTGGTTCCAAGTGTCCCATTCCTGTATCAACGCCTGCGGGTCCTTAGTCGCAGGCAAAACCACACCTGGTGCGTTTTCTGTTGCGGCCCAGAGTCCTTTCAGGTTCTTCAAGAGCTCATCAGGATTGGCACCCACCGCTTTGAGCGCGCCCAATTGGCTCAGTGGAATGGCATAGAACCATTTACGCCAATAGTCCTGCACGGCACTCAGACGCAGCTTGTCACTGTCTTCCACCCGGCTTTGCTGGAACAGGCTGGCACTGTCAAACGCATAGGTCTTGAGCATGCGACTGCTCCAGCCATGGATAGTGAAGATGGCGGCATCGTCCATCCATTGCGCAGACATATCCAGGCGATGGGCACACTCCGGCCATTGTTCTGGCGCAAACTCGGCTCGAAGAGCGCGTAGGAAGTCATCCGCATCGCTGGCACTCGCTTCAGGGTCTTTGAAATAGCGTGCAGCCTGGGCCAGGCGCTCACGAACGCGACCACGCAGTTCCGACGTTGCGGCATCGGTAAAGGTCATGACCAGAATTTGTGGCGGGTACAGCGCTGCCGCATCCGTCGTTCCATTTCGGCCATGGCCCAAAACCAGGCGAACGTAGAGGGCGGCCAGGGTCCAGGTCTTACCGGTACCGGCAGAAGCCTCAATGACGTGCAAACCGTTGAGTGGCATCGTCAAAGGGTTGAGTTTTTCTATCATGCTGCAGCCCCCTCTTGCACCTGCAAACTGGCATGCGACACCATCGCGCTGTAGAGCGTCTGGGCCCACTGGGGCAACTCCTCCTCAATGTCCTGGTAACTGTCGAATGCGCGTGCCAGGTAGGCAGAAGATGTCAATTCACTGCCCTGCTTGAACCCGCCCTCGAATATGGCTTGTGCCACCTCATGCGGGTCCTTGACCTTGTCGAGTTTGTCCGGCTTTTCCAGGGCAACACGCTCTGCCTTGGCCTGTGCCTGCAAATAAGCCCATGCGGTCTTGCAAGCCACCGGCAATGGG
>CAJBMJ010000166.1 GCA_903954045.1 uncultured beta proteobacterium
AGCCAAACCCAACGCGCTGTCCTGTGTGCTGCGCATCAGCAACCCGCGCCAGTCCGCGCTGCTGGCAGGGGACATAGAGGCTGTGCAGGAGACAGCGCTTGTCGCCGAAGGTGCGCCTTTGCAGTCCAACGTGTTGTTGGTACCGCATCACGGCAGCAAAACATCCAGCAGTGGAGCCTTTCTGGATGCGGTGAACCCCGAATGGGCCTTGGTACAGTCGGGATACCGCAATCGTTTTGGGCACCCAGTCCAGCCCGTGATGGAGCGGTATGAAGAGCGACACATTGTGGTGCGTGATTCACCCCATTGTGGTGCAATGGTCTGGAAATCAGAGTCGCCGACCGAATTGAATTGCACGCGGATGGAGCAGTTGCGCTACTGGCACCACCGGTTGCCATAGTGGTGCATGCCGGTGTGGTCCAAAGCTTGCTTAGAGAGTGCTTAGAGAGAGGTTTTTATGCGGAAATTTGACGAGATGTACACCCAGTTGCCCTACGAGTTTTTCACTCAGGGCAAGCAGATTCGCGACCATTACAAAATCTATGACGCCTGGCTGGCGCGCCAACCCGGTGACATGATGGCCAAACGGCGCGAAGAAGCAGAAATGATCTTTCGCCGCGTGGGAATTACCTTTGCGGTGTACGGAGAAAAGGACGAAGACGGCTCGGGCACCGAGCGGCTGATTCCGTTTGACTTGATTCCCCGCATCATTCCGGCCCACGAATGGGCCAGCATGGAAAAGGGGCTGGTGCAACGCGTGACGGCCCTGAATCGGTTTATCCACGACGTTTACCACGACCAGGAAATCCTCAAGGCGGGAATCGTGCCGCGTGAGCAGATTGAAAACAACGCCCAGTTCCGCCCCGAAATGTTGGGTGTGGCCGTTCCGCACCAGATTTACTCCAACATCTCGGGTATCGATATCGTGCGAGCTCCGGACGCCAAGGGCAATGGCGAGTACTACGTTCTCGAAGACAACTTGCGGGTACCCAGCGGCGTGAGTTACATGCTGGAAGACCGCAAGATGATGATGCGGCTGTTTCCCGACCTGTTCAGTGCCCACCGGGTGGCCCCCATTGCGCACTACCCCGATTTGTTGCTCGAAACCTTGCGCTCCAGCAGTCCCGAAACCACCGCTGAGCCCACCGTGGTGGTGCTCACCCCTGGCATGTACAACAGCGCCTATTTCGAGCACGCCTTCCTGGCGCAGCAAATGGGCGTGGAGCTGGTTGAGGGCCAGGACCTGATGGTCAAGGACAACTTTGTCTACATGCGTACCACCCGTGGCCCGCGCCGGGTAGACGTCATTTACCGCCGGGTGGATGACGACTTTCTGGACCCCAAAGTGTTCCGCTCCACCTCCACTCTGGGCTGCGCCGGGCTGATGGACGCCTACAGGGCTGGCCACGTGACGATTTGCAATGCGGTAGGTACGGGCGTGGCGGACGACAAGTCCATCTACCCCTATGTTCCCAAGATGATTGAATTCTATTTGGGCGAAAAGCCCATTTTGAACAACGTACCCACTTATATGTGCCGCAACAAGGACGATCTGTCCTATGTGCTGGCCAACCTCAAGGACCTGGTGGTCAAGGAGGTGCATGGTGCAGGTGGCTACGGCATGCTGGTGGGCCCGGCCGCCACCAAGGCCGAGATCGAAGACTTCCGCAAAGCCGTGGAAGCCAACCCCAGTGGCTACATTGCCCAACCTACGCTCAGTTTGTCGAGCTGCCCCACCTTTGTCGAGAGCGGCATTGCCCCGCGCCATATCGATCTGCGCCCCTATGTGCTTTCGGGAAAAACCGTGCAAATGGTGCCCGGCGGACTGACCCGTGTGGCCTTGAAAGAAGGCTCACTGGTGGTGAACTCATCACAAGGCGGGGGCACCAAGGACACCTGGATTCTGGAAGATGAGTCCGGGCCTGCACCCGCCGCCGCACAGACCCAATCCCAGACTGCCTGAGCCACCCTAGGAATATTTGTATGTTGTCAAGAACCGCTGACCATCTTTTCTGGATGTCCCGCTATACCGAGCGGGCCGAAAACACTGCGCGCATGCTCGATGTGAACTACCAGACATCGCTGCTCCCTCAGTCCGAAGCCGTGGCCCAGGTGGGCTGGCAGGGCCTGCTGTCCATCAGTGAGTTGTTGCCGTCCTACAAGGAGCGCCATGGCGAGATTCAGGCGCGCGACGTCATGGACTTCATGGTCAAGGATGAGAGCAACCCGTCTTCCATCGTGTCTTGCCTTGGCGCGGCGCGTGAAAATGCGCGGGCCGTGCGGGGCACCCTGACCACCGAGGTGTGGGAAACCCAAAACACCACCTGGCTCGAAGTGAAGCGCATGGTCAAGACGGGGGAGTTCGAGAAAGACCCCGCGCAGTTCTTTGAATGGGTGAAGTTCCGTTCACATCTGTCGCGCGGTGTGACCGTGGGCACCATGCTGATGGACGAAGCCTTGTATTTCATGCGCATGGGCACCTTCCTGGAGCGCGCCGACAACACAGCGCGTCTGGTGGATGTGAAGTTCCATGCGGTGCAGAGCGACTTTTATGGCGCTGCCAGCGGCCGGGACCAAGAGTACGACTTCTACCACTGGAGTGCCATTTTGCGCAGCGTGTCAGGATTTGAGGTCTATCGCAAGGTATACCGCGATGTGATCCGCCCTGAGCGCGTGGCTGAACTGCTGATTCTCAAGGCAGACATGCCCCGCTCGCTGCATGCCAGCCTGAACGAAGTGCTCAACAATCTGCTGCTGGTCGCCAGCAATCCGGCCAGTGAAACCCTGCGCCGGGCGGGCAAGTTGCGCGCGGAGTTGCAGTACGGTCGCATTGACGAGATTCTGTCCACCGGTCTGCACGCCTACCTGACGCAGTTTTTGGACCGGGTCAATGACCTGGGTGCGCATATCAGCCGGGAATTTTTGATTGCGTCGGACTGATTGGAAATAAGCGGTGGCTAAATCAGGATAATGGGCTCCCTGACAGGAGCATGCATGGCAGTCGCTGATATTGACCGAGAACTGGAGTTGGCCCGCACTGAGGGGCCGGTGCGTGACATCATCATCCCTCCCTGCCCGGAGTTGCTCACCGCCTTACGCAAGGAAGTGCAGCAGGGCGACCCTGACCCAACAGCTATTTCTCATATAGCCAGCAGTGACGTGGCCATGGCCGCCGCCCTGTTGCGCACCGCCAATAGCCCGCTGTACACCCGCTCTCGACCGGCCTCTACGGTGGCGGAGGCGGTGGCCATGTTGGGGGTGGCACAAACCGAGCGCATTCTGACCGGGTTTCTGACTCGCAATGCCATTCGCATCAATTCGCCCCTGATTGAGCATTTCTGGGAAACATCCACCCGTCGGGCACTGGCCATGGGCTTTATTGCCCAACAACTGTATGGTGTGGATGCCGATTTGGCCCACACCTGCGGCCTGTTTTGCCATGTGGGTATTCCTGTGATGTTGCAGGGGGTCAAAGGCTATTCGGGCACCTTGGCGGAGGCGCTGGCCCGCCAGGACCGCACCTTCACAGAAACCGAGAACGCAGCGCATCGGACGGACCATGCGGTGGTGGGGGCGATTGTGGCCAAAACCTGGCGACTGCCACCGGAGATTACGGTGGCTGTGCGCTTGCACCACGATTTCAGTATTCTCAATACGGACCGTTTTCCAAAGGAAGCTCGGGTTATGGTAGCCATGGCCCTGGTAGCGGAATACCTGGTGGGCAAGCACGAAGGGGTGAAAGAGCAAAAAGAATGGGATCGCCACGGCGCTGCATGCCTGGCTTTCATCAATGTGGGCAAGGGCGAAGTGGACGCCTGGATTGATACCCTGTATCCCATTTTTGAGGGTGTGACAGTCGGGCTGTAATGCCCCCACGCCAGCCCTTGATCAGGGCTGAGCCACTTCAGCGTCCAAACCGAGTGAGCGGATTTTTTCGGCGGCTGTTTCAGCTTCGACCCGGGTCTCAAACGGCCCCACGCGAACGCGCGTGAACTTGCCTTTGGTGCCTTTGATTTCTTGCTTGTAGGCTGGCAAAGCGGCATCGACCAACTTGGTGTGGGCATTGCGCGCATTGTTTTCGTCGGCGAACAGGCCCGCATTGACCAGGAATTTTTTCTCGCTGGCCGCGGCGCTGGCGCTGGGCGGCGGCTTGGGTGCTGCGGATGGTTTGGGTTTAGGCAAAGGCACTGGCACTGGCACTGAAGTTTGACTTGCCGCTTTGGCAGGTGTGGATGCCGCGGGCGCAGGTTTTGGCGCTGCCTGCTGGGGTGCCGGTGCCACGCTGGAAGGCGCTCCCTTAGGCAGGGAGGCTGCAGACGCCGGAGATGACGCTGCAGTGGAAGCAGGTGACGATGCCGGGACCGATGGAGATGCGGGGGCGGATGCCGATGCAGATGCGGGTGCAGATGCTGGAGCGGAAGCCGCCAGCACCGTCGGTGCTGACGCTACGGGTTCTGGCTTGGCAGAGAAGTCTGCCACTTTGCCCTGCGCGAGGTTGCGCGCATCGTTGACTTTGGGCGTGTTCAGGGGAAGCTGTGTAGCATCCGGCAACACCATTTTTAGCCCTATTGCGCCGCCCACCAGGGCCAGGTTGATGATGACCAGCCATACACCGCGCATTCGGCTGCTGGACTGCAGCGTGAGCATGGCGCAGGCTTCTGGAACGGTGGTGTTGGCCGCCAATGCGGCTGACATGCGCTTGCGGCACGCGGCGTGCATGAGCGCATTGCCAAACAGGC